>NZ_LSJW01000243.1:0-143806 GCF_001557335.1 Microbacterium sp. CCH5-D1 | reverse complement strand
GACGAAGAGGATGGTGCCGCCGTGGGCGACCGTCTCCTTGACGAAGTCGTACGCCTTGTCGATGTAGCCGAGCGACTGCTGGAGGTCGATGATGTGGATGCCGCTGCGCTCGGTGAGGATGAAGCGCTTGACCTTCGGGTTCCACCGACGGGTCTGGTGTCCGAAGTGCACGCCGCTGTCGAGCAGCTGGCGGATGGTGACCACAGCCATGGTCGTCTCCTGGTTCTGGCGCGATTCTGCGCCGTTGAGGTTGCAAGCCGACCGGATGATCGGACTCCCTGGTGCCCGGCTCACACCCGCCTGTCGGAGGACAGGACCTGTGGGAGTGGATGCCGCGAAACGAGTCGCTCTGGGCACGCGTAGTCACCTCGATCTCGAGGTGCTCCTCCAGCATACAGGATCAGACGGCCGGCTCCCCTGCACCGTGGCTTCCCCTGCACCGTGGCGTGGTGTCACGTCTTACTCCCCGGATGTGTACGCCGCACTGCGCATGGTGCACCGCGGCAGCGTCGAGCCATCAGGATGCCTTCATGCGCTTGAGATCCAGAACACGAGCCCTGCTCACCGCGACTCTTCTCGTCGTCTCGATGGTCGCCTTCGCAGTGATGCTCTCCCCCGGCGCGGCAGCGTGGTCCGACGAGCCTGACGTACCCGCCTGGAGCTGGCCGGTCACCGGACCGCGCTCGGTCGTCGCGCCCTACCGCGCTCCGGCTCATCGATACGGCGCCGGGCATCGTGGCGTCGATCTCAGCGCCGCGACGGGGACGACGGTCTCGGCTCCTGCTGACGGAGTCGTCGCTTTCCGCGGGACGGTCGTGGATCGGCAGCTCATCACCATCGAGCACGCCGGCGGGCTGGTGTCGACATTCGAACCGTTGCGATCCGATCTCCTGGTCGGCGATCTCGTCGCAGAGGGTCAGAAGATCGGAGTGGTCGATGCTGGCGGGCACACACCGCCCGGCGCGATCCATCTCGGCATACGTCTCGACGGGGACTACATCAACCCGATGCTGCTCTTCGGCGATGTTCCGCGCGCAGTGCTCCTCCCCTGCTGCGAAGCCCCGTGATCGAGCTTCCGAGTCGTCGGAGTCAGGCGCGGGGATGGGCGAGCCGGTAGGTGGCCGTCAGGCGCTCGGTCGAGACGTGCGTGTAGATCTGCGTGGTGCCGAGGCTGGCATGCCCGAGTATCTCCTGCACCGCCCGCAGGTCCGCTCCGCCGTCGAGGAGGTGGGTGGCGGCGGTATGACGGAGCGCGTGCGGACCGATCGTCTCCGCGCCGACGATCGGTGCCAGGACACGCGCGACGAGTTCGTACACCGTTCGCGGGCCCACTCGCCCTCCTCTGCTTCCGAGCATCACGGCGGGGGTGAAGGTCCGTGACCTGGCGATGAGGACCGGCCTTCCTCGTCGCAGGTACGCGGAGAGCGCATCTCGTGCCGGCGCCCCGTAGGGGACGACGCGTTCCTTGTCTCCCTTGCCGACCACTCGGGCTGTGCCGCGCTCGAGGTCGAGATCGTCGACGTCCAGACCGCAGAGCTCGGAGACGCGGATACCGGACCCGTAGAGCAGCTCGAGGATGGCATGGTCTCGCAGCGCGAGCGGGTCACCCTCCGACGCTGTGGCGCGATGCGCGTCGAGGAGCTCGGACATCGCATCGCGCGAGGCGACCGTCGGCAACGTCCTCCCCTTCTTCGGCGCGACCAATCTCAGGCTCGGGTCATGCGCGGCGATCCCCTGTTCAGTTACCCAGCCGAAGAAGGACCGTGCGGTCGCGGCGCGGCGCGCGAGAGTGGACCGCGCGTCTCCACGCTGCGTGGCGTTCCAGAGCCAGTCCCGGAGGACTTCCAGGTCGACGTCCTCGACGGCGACTTCCCCTGCAGAAGCGGCGAGGTCGCGAAGGTCGGAGCGATAGGCCTTCACCGTCGCCGACGACAGCCGACGCACCCGCAGCAGGTGGTCGGCGAATGCGTCTGCGGCCGCCGCGATCTCCATGACCCCAGCTTGCCGCGATCGAGCTTCCTGACCGGCAGCCTCGCCGTCGGATCGGCTATCGTCTGGGCGGCGCAGCCCGGTGCCACCCCGCGCTGTCGAGTGCGACATCTCCTTCCAGGTGCAGCAGTCCGAGCACTGATCGGACGCGATCAGGGGAGAGCCCCGACCGGCGGGCGACCTCGTCGATGGAGAGGCGTGCCCGAACGGTCATGACCTCCAGGATGCGAGCGTGGTGAGGATCCCGCTCCCCCGGGCTCGTGTCGGGTCGATGACCTATCGCGCCGAACAGCTCGCGCACCTCCTGCGCCGATGTGACACACTGCGCGTCGTACTCGCGCAGCAACCGATGGCATCCCGCTGAGGACGCGGAGGTCACCGCTCCGGGGACGGCACCGAGTGGACGCCCGAGCGTCGCAGCGTGACCGGCGGTGTTCAGCGATCCACTCCTCCAGCCCGCTTCCACGACGACCGTCGCGTGTCCCAGTGCGGCGATCAGACGATTCCTCGCCAGGAACCTCCACTTCGTGGGCGCCGTGCCGCAGGGTGGCTCGCTCACCAGTGCCCCCTCTTCGGCGATCCGCCTCAGGAGCGCCTGGTGCCCCGCCGGATAAGCACGGTCGACCCCGCCGGCGAGGAAGGCCACCGTCGCGCCCTCCACTCCGAGAGCAGCTCTATGGGCAGCTCCGTCGATCCCGTACGCACCGCCCGAAACGATCACCACGCCTGTGGCTGCCAGATCTCCCGCGATCTCTGAGGCCACGTGCTCGCCGTACCCCGAGGAGGCGCGCGCACCGACGATGGACACGCGAGGCTGATGGTCGAGCAGCTCCACACGACCCCGCACCCACAGTGCGGCGGGGACATGCGGTCCGAGATCGTCGAGGGCGGCGGGCCACGCCGCGTCGCCGGGAATCAGCAGCCGGACACCAGCGGCAGCGGCTCCGTGGAGCGCTGCCAGCACGGCTCGTGGTGCTGCCCGCGGGGTCCAACGTGCACGCCCGTCGGCGAGCATGCGGGATGCCGCCGCGTTCGCGCTCCCGGGAGACAGCAGCGATGACGAGTGCCCCACGGCCACGGCGAGTGCTTCCGCAGCACCGAGCTCCGCGATCAGAGCGCCGGCGACGGCATCGCCCGGCTCCGCGATCACGGTCCATGCGGCGCGTGCCATGCACTCGTCCATACTCCCACCCGGGTGGATCTGTTCCGTGAGGGCCACAGCTTCGGCGTCGCCCAGGAGCTCGTCGATCATCGCGGCAACCCCCGTCGAAGGTGCAGCGCGCGGCCGATCTCATCGGTTCCCGGCCTGTCCAGCGCAGCCAGGTCCGCCATCGTCCATGCGACCCGGAGAACGCGGTCGTAGCCGCGAAGTGTCAGCGCTCCACGCTCCAGGGCCCGATCGAGCGGCGATCGCGTCGAAGCGGGCAGCCGGAGCGCTCCCTGCCGCAGCCAGGTGCCCGGCACATCCGCATTACGACGCCATCGGGTACTCCGCCAACGCGACGCTGCTCTCGCCCGCGCGTCCGCGACACGGTCCCGCGCCCGCTCGGTTGTCAGCTCCGCACTCGCGTCACCCATCGCCAGCGATGCGGCGACCCTCGTCACCTGGAGATCGATGTCGATGCGATCGCGGAGCGGTCCGGACAGACGGGTGGCGTAGCGTCTGATCGCCATCGGCGGGCACACGCATTCCGCACCGCGCACCCCATGATTTCCGCAGGGACAGGGATTCATCGCGAGCACGAGCTGGAATTTCGCGGGTAAGGTCGCGGTGAATCCGGCCCGATGCACAGCGATCACCCCCGACTCCAACGGCTGGCGCAGCGCATCCAGCGCGATGCGTGAGAACTCGGCCGCTTCATCGAGGAACAACACGCCGCGGTGCGCACGCGCTATCGCTCCCGGTCTCGCGGCACGGGACCCGCCACCGACCAGTGCCGCGACCGACGCGCTGTGGTGCGGGGCCTCCAGCGGAGGGAGAGAATCCAGCGCGGACACCGCTTCTCCGCTGAGCGAGCGAACGGATGCGACCTCGAGTGCCTCCTCTTCATCGAGTGCGGGCATGATGCCGGGGAGACGCCGAGCGAGCATCGTCTTTCCGGCGCCGGGAGGACCGCTCAAGAGCAAATGGTGCCCACCGGCAGCGGCGACGACGAGAGCTTCGACGGCCTCCTCCTGCCCGATCACGTCGGCGAGATCGAGGGCCTCGCGCGAGCTCCGCGTGTCGGATGCGACCTCCACGAATTCGACATCAGGCACCTCCACGTCGGCGCCGTGCCAGACGGCGACCTCCGCCAGAGACCCGGCTGCGCGTACGTCGATACCGGGCACCAGCCTCGCCTCTGCCTCGTTCCCGTATGGCACGATCGCCGTCTCGAATCCCGCTCGTGCCGCCGCGAAGACCGCGGGGAGGACACCGGGCACCGGTCGGATCCTGCCGTCGAGACCGAGTTCACCGATATGGACCGTCCGGGCGATGGAACGCGACTCGACGGCTCCGCCCGCCGCCAGACACGCCACGGCCACGCCCAGGTCGAACCCGGCGCCATGCTTCGGAAGGCTTGCGGGCGAGAGATTGACGGTGAGCCGTCGACGTGGCAGATCCAAACCGGCGTTCTTGCAGGCATTGTGCACGCGCTGGACGGCTTCGCCCAATGACTTGTCAGGAAGACCGATGATCCGGAACTCGGGCGTCTGGCTCGACATGTCGGCCTCGACCTCGACGAGGTGTCCGTCCACGCCGGTCAGTGCGACGGCCCAGGTGCGCGCGGTGCTCACGCGATGTCCACGAGATGCTCGAGCACACCGGTGGTCGGATCGGCTCCGATGATGCCGATCGCCTCGAGGCGCACGTCTCGCCCTCGCGCGACTCCCGGATGCTCTGCGATCCACGCCTGCGCCAGTTGCCAGAGCCGCCGGCGCTTGCGCGCGTCGATCGCCTCGAACGGGTGCCCGAATGCGTCCGTCCGCCGTGTCTTGACCTCCACCACGGCGAGATGATCGCCGCATACGGCGACGATGTCGATCTCACCCTGTGCGCACCGCCAGTTCCTCGCGAGCACGGTGTACCCGCTGCTCCTCAGATGTTGCGCGGCGCGGTCTTCTCCCGCTCTTCCGAGTTCATCCTTCGCTGCCATCTGCCCAGCATCACGTGGCCACGCTTCCCGGGGGCGGGGCACGGCTGCAGATTCACGGCGTCTGGGGAGAAGTCAGCTCTTCAGCGCAGTGTGGAGTGAGTCCGGTCGCATCGGCGCGAGAGTCTTCGTCACTCGCCGTCGAGCGAGAGCTCCTGCGGGAGTTCGAACTCCCTGCGCTGCAGCTCCTCGACGTTGACGTCCTTGAACGTGAGCACGCGCACAGCCTTCACGAAGCGATCGGCACGGTAGATGTCCCACACCCAGACGTCCGTCATCGAGATCTCGAAATAGAAGTCGTGCTCGGTGTCCCGGCGGACGACGTTCACGTCATTGGCCAGGTAGAACCGGCGCTCGGTCTCCACGACGTACTGGAACTGCGACACCACATCCCGATACTCCCGGAACAGTGCCAGCTCGAGTTCGCGGTCGTAGTCGTCGAAGGCTTCCTCATCCATGATGTGTCCATCCTAGAGTCGCGGGCACCGGGGAGCGTCATCGGCTGCCGGGGCGCGTCCTCGGTGCCTCTGTCAGAACAGCGTGGGAGCGTCAGCTATGGCCCACGACGCCCTGTGGTGCGGCGACAGCCCGATCGTCCGGATCGCATCGCGGTGCTCAATGCTGGCATAGCCCTTGTTGCGGTTCCACTGATACGCGGGATGCGTCTCATGAAGCTCCGCCATGTAGCCGTCCCGCGCGACCTTCGCGATGACGGAGGCCGCCGATACCGAAGCACAATCACGGTCCGCCTTGACCACGGGACGCACGTTCAGCGGAGTCGGGTGAACCTTCGACACGTAGTCGTGGTTCCCGTCGAGCAGGATAAGGGCTCCGTCGAGCACGGCACCCTGCGCTGCGACGGCCGAGACCGCGCGGGACGCGGCGAGTCCGAGCGCCCTCATGATGCCGACCTCGTCGACCTCCGCCGCACTCGCCCAACCGACCGCTGACGCCTGCACCCACGCGGCGGCACGGGCGGCCACCTCCGGCCTGCGCTTCTCCGTCACGAGCTTCGAATCACGCAATCCTTCGGGCACACGACGGCGGGCACCGGTCGCATCCATCACGGCAGCACCCACCGCGACCGGCCCCGCGAGCGCACCACGACCGACCTCGTCCAGGGAGATGATCAGTTCGCATTCACCGAGGAGCCGACGTTCCAGGGTGAGCTTCGGCGCGATGACGGTCATTCCGGATCCGGAACGCCGTTGAAGATCTCGTGGTGGCCGTCGATCGGTCCCAGCCGGTTCAACGGCCAGGTCGTGAGGAACGCCTTGCCCACGATGTTCTCCATCGGGACGAAGCCTCCGCTGGGCAGGTCCTGGTGCGCGCGGGCGTCGCGCGAGCGGTCTCTGTTGTCGCCCAGCAGCCACACGGAATCCTCCGGGACCACGACATCGAACGGCTCGTTCGACGCGGCAGTGTCGCCCTGAGGGAGATTCAGGTAGCTGAGCTCGTCGATGGGCGCACCGTTGATCGTGATCTGTCCGAGCGCATTGCAGCAGACCACGTGGTCGCCAGGAAGCCCGATCACCCGTTTGACGAGATGATCCTGAGAGTCGGTGGCGGAGATGCCCACGAAGTTCAGTACCCAGTCGACGGCCTCGACCAGAGGCGGCTGCGCGGGCGTCTGCGGCTGTCCGTCCAGCCAGCCTCCCGGGTCCTTGAAGACGACTACGTCTCCGCGCTCGTAGTCGGTCCAGCGCGGAGTGAGCTCGTCGACGAGGATGCGGTCGTTGACCAGAAGGGTGCGCTCCATCGACGCGGAGGGGATGTAGAACGAACGGACCACGAAGGTCTTCACGACGAAGGAGACCAACGCGGCGATCACCACGATCACCAGCACGTCTCGAAGGAAGACCAGGAACCCGCGGCGTCGTCTGGACGTGGGCGCGGATGGGGATTCAGTCATCTGGTTCCTTCACGATCATGCGCCGGCGCGCGGCGACGATATCTAGGGTCGCACACCGGAGGGAGAACGAAGCACCCCGGGACATCGTGTCCCGGGGTGCTTCGGAGATGCGTCGACTCAGCGGTCGCGCTTCTCCTTGATCTTCGCCTTCTTGCCACGCAGCTGGCGGAGGTAGTAGAGCTTCGCGCGACGCACGTCACCGCGGGTGACGACCTCGATGTGGTCGATCACCGGGGAGTGCACCGGGAAGGTACGCTCGACGCCGACCTGGAAGCTGATCTTGCGCACGGTGAACGTCTCGCGCACGCTGTCACCCTGGCGACCGATGACGACGCCCTGGAAGACCTGGATACGAGAGCGGTTGCCCTCGGTGATGTTGACGTGCACCTTGACGGTGTCACCGGGGAAGAAGTCCGGGATGTCCGAACGGAGGGAAGCCGCGTCGACGGCGTCGAGGATCTGCATGATCGTCTCTCTCTGCACCCGCCACAGGTCGCATGCATGTATTCAAAGGAACAAGAAAAGGGTTGAACTGTACGGAGCTGACGCGTCCGCGGGCTCCCCTGTGGCAGAGCCGGTCACAGCACAAACATTCATTCTGCCACGAATGCGGTGACGGGCCAAAACGCGATGTCAGTCCCGGGTGTCCGTCTCCCGCACCACGATGACCTCGTGCGCACGCGTCGGCACGGTCGGCTCATCGACGGTGGGGATCGTGGACCAGGAGATGGTCTCGCGCAACCGCGCCCCACTTCCCCTCGCTTCGTTCCACAGCTGCCACAACTGCAGCCAGATCAGCGCGATCCCCGCGACGATAGCCCCCGTGAGCAACCACGGGAATGCGCCGTCGATGAAGAACCCGACCGCGATCGTGAGGCCGTTCCAGATCGTGAACCCGGCGACGTCCCACCACGAGACCGCTCGCTCGATGCGGACGGACGGACGGGACCGCGTCAGAAGGGTGAGGAGAAGCTGCCCGAGGAACACGGAGGGCATGGCGACGAGCAGCACCCACAGGATCGACCAGCCGCCCTGGAAGATACCCCACCCGATCAGCAGCCACAGGGGCAGCAGGAAGGCCGCCGGGAGAAGCCATCGGAAGTAGGCCTGTCGCAACCACATGCTGAGATCGTACGACGACGATCCGACGCGCGCTCCTGTGTTCGCTGAGAGCGCTCGGCCTTCCTCGGCCTCACGATCAGGGAGAATGGGAGGGACGAGAGGACAACCGATGATCGAACTGCGCACCCCCGCCGAGATCGAAGAGATGCGCGCCGCAGGGCGGTTCGTCGCCGAAACCCTGGCGACGTTGCGTGACGAGACCAAGGTCGGAACCAACCTGCTCTCGATCGATCGTCGCGCACACGACATGATCCGTCGCGCCGGCGCCGAGTCGTGCTACATCGACTATCACCCCTCGTTCGGAGCGAGTCCGTTCGGGAAGGTCATCTGCACCTCCGTCAACGACGCCGTGCTGCACGGCCTCCCCCATGACTACGTGCTCCGCGATGGCGACCTCGTCACCCTCGACTTCGCTGTCGCAGTCGACGGCTGGGTCGCCGATTCCGCCGTCTCGTTCGTCGTCGGAACAGCCAGCGACGAAGATCTCCGACTCATCGACACGACCGAGCGCGCCCTGACCGCGGCGATCGACGCCGCATCCGTCGGGAACCGCATCGGCGACATCTCCGCAGCGGTCGCCACGATCGCACACGGTGAGGGTTACTCGATCAACACCGACTTCGGCGGCCACGGCGTCGGCCGGACGATGCACGGCGATCCCCACGTCCCCAACGACGGCCGCCCCGGTCGTGGCTTCCCCCTGCGCGCCGGCCTCGTCCTCGCCTTGGAGCCCTGGCTTCTCGCCACGACCGACGAACTCGTCACAGACCCCGACGGGTGGACGCTGCGCAGCGCAGACGGGTCCCGCGGCGCGCACTCCGAGCACACGATCGCGATCACCGAGCAGGGCCCGATCATCCTGACCGACCGGTCGTTCCTCGGCGTCGACTGACCTGCCACGGTACTGATCGTCGTATCGGGTCGTGCAGACGTAGCACGCAGGCGCGGTCGGCGCTCCGGTGTGCCATCCTGAGTCCATGATTCCGCAGGATCGTCATGTGCCGGAGCGAGTGCTCCTCGCGCGTCACGGGCAGACCCAGTGGAACAGAGAGCATCGCCTGCAGGGACGGCTCGATTCGCCCCTCACTCCCGAGGGAGTCGAACAAGCGCATGCGATCGCGGATCGGTTGACGGACGTCGACGTGCGCACGGTGTGCTCCAGTCCGCTCGGCAGGGCGGTACACACGTCGACGATCGTCGCAGAGCGCCTCGGTGCCGACGTGGTCGAGGTGCCCGAGCTCGCTGAGCTCGACCATGGCGAGCTCAGCGGCCTGACGTGGGAGGAGATCGACGCGGAGTATCCGACCGCAAGGGAAGAGCGGGCGGCCAACCGCTACGGGTGGGCCTTTCCCGGCGGGGAGAGCTACGCGCAGGCCAGAGCGCGCGCACGCAAGGCGCTCAGCAGCTGCGGATGGGTGTCACAAGGCATCCCCCTTCTCATCAGTCACGAGATGATCGGGCGCATGCTGCGTGCGGAACTGCGAGGGTTGGATGCCTCGACCGCACTCGGGCTGAGGCACCCACACGGGGTCGTGTTCGAGATCGACGGCGCCTCCGAGCGCATGCTCTGAGAGACACGTTCCCGGTTCGAGGCCTCGGTCAGGAAGACGGCGACGTGTCGTCGAGGAGATCGGGACGGCGCGACCGTGTTCGCTCGATCTGCTGCTCGTGGCGCCACGCGGCGATCGCCGCATGGTTTCCGCTCAGCAACACGTCGGGCACCGATCGTCCCCGCCACGATGCGGGCTTGGTGTACGACGGATACTCGAGCAGACCGTCCTCGTGGGATTCCTCGACGAGGCTCTCGGGATTGCCGACGACACCAGGGATCAGCCGGCCGATGGCCTCGATCATCGCCATCGTGGCGACCTCTCCCCCGTTGAGGACGTAGTCGCCGAGACTGATCAGCCGGACATCGCCCCGCTCGGCGGCGTACTCGAACACGCGCTCGTCGATGCCCTCGTAGCGGCCGCAGCCGAAGATGAGATGTTCGCGAGTCGCCAGATCACGCGCGGTCTTCTGGGTGAACACCTCTCCGGCGGGCGACGGGAAGATGATGGTGGGACGTTCAGCGACCGTTGCGGCAGCTGCTTCGCTGATGTCATCGAGGGCGAGTCCCCAGGGCTCCGGCTTCATCACCATGCCCGCTCCGCCGCCGTAGGGGGTGTCGTCAACGGTGCGATGACGGTCCGAGGTCCAGTCGCGAAGGTCTCGGATGCGGAGATCGATGATCCCGGTCGCCTGAGCCTTTCCGAGCAGCGAGAGCGTCAGACCGTCGAAGTAGGACGGAAAGATCGAGAGGACGTCGATGCGCACGGGGACCCGTATCAGCGATCACTCGGACGCGTCGGCGTCCGCGCCTGCCTGCGGCTCGGCGTCAGTGGACTCCGGGAGCTCCTCGAAGAGGCCGGGCGGCGGGGTGACGATCACGCGACCGGCCTGCACATCGACGGTGGGGACGATGGCGGAGACGAAGGGCACCATCACCTCGTCCTCGCCTGCCTTGACGATGAGGAGGTCCTGTGCGGGGAAATGCTCCACCCGAACGACCCGACCGATCACGGTGTCATCGCGGACCACCTCGAGGCCGACGAGCTGGTGATCGAACCACGCATCGTCTTCGGCCTCGTCGACATCCTGATCGATCCAGAGGATGGCACGGACGAGGCTGTCAGCCGCGTCGCGGTCCTCGACATCCTGGAAGAACACGACGGGGTTGCCGTTCATCACCCGGTACTCGCGCACCGTGATCTCCTTGCCGTGCCACGGAGATGCCTCGGGCACCTGCAACGTGAAACCGGCTCCGGGGACGAAGCGCCCCTCGGGGTTGTCTGTGTACAGCTCGAGCTTGAGTCCGCCTTTGAGCCCATGCGCCTTGACGAGACGCCCGACTCGCAGCTGGTTCTTGCCCTGGTTGCGGTCCTTCGCCACCACGTCAGTCATCCGCGACATCGACGCGGACCCGCCGCCCGTCAGCGAGTGCGCTGACGAGGGTGCGAAGGGCCTTCGCGGTGCGGCCGCCGCGCCCGATCACGCGTCCACGATCATCGGGGTGCACACGCACCTCGAGGAGGTCGCCTCGCGGCGATGTGGATTCGTTGATGCGGACATCTTCCGGGTGATCGACGATCCCCTTGACGATGTGTTCGAGCGCGGCGGCGAGCACGGCGGATTACTCTGCGTCTGCTGCGGGAGCCTCAGCGGCCTCCGCGTCGGCCGCGGCGGGAGCCTCCTCAGCAGGAGCCTCCGCCTTCTTCTCGGCCTTGGGCTTGACGACGGACTTCTTGGACGCGTCGATCTCGAAGGGGGCCTTCGGCTCGGCGACCTTGAGCGTGGACTTCGCGTCCTTGTCGCCCTTGAACTTGCCCCAGTCACCCGTGATCTTGAGGATGGCAGCGACCTGCTCGGTCGGCTGTGCGCCGACGGAGAGCCAGTACTGCGCACGCTCGGAGTCGACCTCGATGAACGAGGGCTCCTCGGTGGGGTGGTACTTGCCGATCTCCTCGATCACGCGACCATCGCGCTTGGTCTTCGAGTCGGCGACGACGATGCGGTAGTACGGCGCGCGGATCTTGCCCAGGCGCTTGAGACGAATCTTGACAGCCACGATTCTCCTGAATTGTGTGGAAGGAAACGAACCGGTCGCCTGGAGAGTGGGGTGCACACCCGGCGGAAGCTCTAATGAGTGTGGACTCCTGCTGGATAGAGGGTCGAGCAGGTCGTCCGACCCTCTATTCTGCCAGATCCGAGGGCCGGGCGCGAAACGTGGCGAAACCCCCGTTGCCGTGTCGCGCCTGCTGCGTGCCAGACTGTGCGGGTGAAACTCGAGTTCGCCTCTTCGGCCCGGTCCACCGTCGGTCTCGAATGGGAGATCATGCTCGCCGATCCGGTGAGCGGTGACCTCGTCGGGCGCGCACCCGAACTGCTCGCCGCGCTCGAAGCCGAGAGTGCGGACGAGCGACACACCGTCACGGGCGAGCTGCTCACCAACACGATCGAGGTGACGAGCGGCATCGGCGACTCCGTTGCGCACGCGGTCGACGACATCGGGAACGCCATCGCGGCGGTCCGCGCGGCTACGGATCCCGCTGGCATCGAGCTGCTGTCGGCGGGAAGTCACCCGTTCGCACAGTGGTACGACCAGCAGGTGACCGACAAGTCGCGCTACCACACGCTGATCGAGCGCACGCAGTGGTGGGGGCGCAACATGATGATCTGGGGCATCCACGTGCACATCGGCGTCGAGGATCAGCGCAAGGTCTTCCCCATCATCAACGCCCTCGCGGGGTACCTCCCTCATCTACAGTCGCTCGCCGCGTCGAGTCCCTACTGGGCGGGAGAGCGGACCGGCTACGCATCGAACCGCGCGCTCGTGTTCCAGCAGCTTCCCACCGCCGGGCTCCCCTGGCCCCTGCACGACTGGGCGCAATACGAATCGTATCTCGACGACATGGTGCGCACCGGGGTGATGGCCGATGCCACGGAGGTGCGTTGGGACATCCGTCCCGCTCCGCGCTGGGGGACCATCGAGGTGCGCGCCTGCGACGGGCTGTCGACGTTGCCCGAGCTCGCCTCGGTCGCCGCGCTCGTGCAGGTCCTGGTCGAGGACTTCTCACGTCAGCTCGACGAAGGGCGGACCCTCCCCGAGCTTCCCGCCTGGTTCCACCGCGAGAACAAGTGGAGGGCGGCACGCTACGGGCTCGACGCCCGTGTGATCGTGGATGCGACAGGCACACAGCGCCCCGTTCGCGAGCATCTGTCCGAAGCTCTCGAATCACTGGCACCGACCGCTGTCGAACTCGGATGCGGCCGGGAGTTCGGCGGAATCGCCACGATCCTGGACGGCGGTGCCAGCTACGCGCGTCAGCTCGCCGTCGCCGACGCCGCGGACGGCGACCTCGCAGCGGTCGTGCATCATCTGATCAGGGAGTTCCGTTCCGGACCC
Organism: Microbacterium sp. CCH5-D1; assembly: GCF_001557335.1. NCBI lineage: Bacteria > Bacillati > Actinomycetota > Actinomycetes > Micrococcales > Microbacteriaceae > Microbacterium > Microbacterium sp. CCH5-D1. The sequence continues at coordinate 130,704 of NZ_LSJW01000243.1, read as the reverse complement.
GAGTCGTCGACCGAAGAGCCGTAGCTCCCGGCACGCCTGACGGCGGACGCCGCAGTTCAGTCCTCGACGAGGCGCCTCGCGAGTCCCTCGTCCAGGACCACATCGGTGATGAGTCCGGCCGCCAGGGCGGCGCGGAGGCTCACCAGCTTCGGGATGCCGGATACGACGCACACGCGGCGTGGAACCCGACGGAGTCGATCCAGGCCGGGGCCCGTGGCGCGCGCGTTCACCCGGATGTCCCGCCACGACCCGTCGGAGCGGAAGAAGACGGTGGCGACATCGCCGATCGCATGGTCCTCGCGGAGGCTGCGATAGTCGTCACGTCCGAGGTACCCGCCCACATAGACACGGCTCGGCACCTCGGCAGCGGGCGAACCGAGGCTGAACACGGCGACATCCATCTTCGCCTGCAGATCGAGCACACGTCGCGTGCTGCGTTCACGCCACATCGCCTCGCGCGTCGCAGGATCGTCGAAGAACGCGGGCACCGGGAACTGCTGGACCTGCGCGCCGAACGCACTGCCGAATCGCTGCAGGATGTCGCTGGAGTACTCGACGCCCGTGGTCTGGGTGTTGCCTGCGCCGTTGAGCTGCACGAAGGTCGTGTTGTGGGTCTCCTTCTGGGTGAGTCCACGACTCACAGCGCTGATCGTCGACCCCCACGCGACGCCGATGACCATGTTCGAATCGACGAATTGCGACAGCAGACGCCCTGCCGTCAGAGCCACGCGCTCGAGGCGCTCGACCTCGCTGAGGATCTCCGGCATCGGCACGACGTGCGCGGCCACTCGATGCCGATCCCGGATCCGGTGTTCGAGCATCCCGAGACGCTCGAGCGGCGAGTTGATCCTGATGTCGACCAGTCCGCTCTCCCGCGCGAAGCTCAGCAGACGTGAGACCGATGATCTCGACGTGCCGAGTTCCTTCGCGATGACCTCCATGGTCTTGTCCTGCATGTAGTAGAGCTGCGCCGCTGTGAGCGCCGCGATCAGCTTGCTGTCGCGAGATTCCGCGCTTGCACCGGCCATGACGTCCTCCTCAGCTTCGATCCTTGCACATATGTGCAGTGGGCTTGCGCGGGATGTCACACAGGTCGATGCTGGTGGCAAGCAAGGAAGAGAGGGTCGACGATGATCGATTCGACACACTCGTCGGCGGAGCGCGCGGAGATTCGCGCTGTCCGCGAATCCGGGCGCACGAGCGTCCTCGTCATCGGCGGCGGGATCAACGGAATCTCCACGTTCCGCGACCTGGCGCTGCAGGGAGTCGACGTCGTGCTCGTCGAACGAGGGGACTTCGCCTCCGGCGCCTCCTCCGCGTCGAGCCACATGATCCACGGCGGCATCCGCTACCTCGAGAACGGCGAGTTCCGACTCGTCCGCGAATCCGTGGAGGAGCGCAACGGTCTTCTGAAGATCGCCCCTCACTACGTGAAGCCGCTCGAGACGACCATCCCGATCTACTCGACCTTCTCGGGCATCCTCTCCGCGCCGTTGCGCTTCCTCACGCACAAGAGCGGCAAGCCGCAGGAGCGCGGAGCCTTCCTCATCAAGATCGGGCTGACGATCTACGACACCTTCTCGCGCGATGGTGGCACCGTTCCTCGGCACCGTTTCCTCGGCCGCAAGAAGTCGCTCGCCGAGCTGCCTTCTCTCGACCCCAAGATCAAGTACACCGCGACCTACTACGACGCCTCGATGCACGACCCCGAGCGCCTGGCTCTGGACGTGCTCCAGGACGGACGATCCGCCCACCCGAGCGCGCACGCGCTGAACTACGTCGAAGCCGTCTCTCGTGACGGCGACAAGGTCGTGCTCCGCGACCGTGAGAGCGGCACGGAGTTCTCCGTGCAGGCCGATGTCGTCGTGAACGCATCGGGTCCCTGGACCGACCTCACGAACGATGCCCTCGGCACCGAGACGAGGTTCATGGGAGGAACCAAGGGCTCGCACATCGTGCTCGACCACCCCGAACTGCTCGAGGCGACCCGCGGACGCGAGATCTTCTTCGAGCACTCCGACGGTCGCATCGTCCTCATCTACCCCCTCAAGGGACGCGTTCTCGTCGGCACCACCGACATCGATGCCGATCCACGCGAAGTGGCCGTGTGCACCGAGGAGGAGGTCGACTACTTCTTCGATCTCATCCACCACGTGTTCCCCACCATTCCGGTGTCGCGCGAGCAGATCGTCTACAAGTTCTCGGGAATCCGTCCCCTGCCTCGTCACGAGGACACGGCCCCCGGGTTCGTCTCCCGCGACTACCGCGTCGAGGTCGACCAGAAGGGCGCCGTGCCGCTTGTGAGCCTCGTCGGCGGCAAGTGGACCACGTTCCGCGCACTCGGCGAGTCCCTCTCCGACACGGTGCTCGGCCTGATCGATCGCACCAGGACGGTCTCGACGGCAGGGCGCGCGATCGGCGGTGGGCGCGAGTTCCCCCGCACCGAGAAGGCCAAGCGCATCTGGTTCCAGGAGAACCTTCCCGGCGCCGGCGCACGTGCCGATCAGCTGCTGGCCCGATACGGTACCCGCGCGGCACAGGTCTGGGAGTTCGTCGAGCAGGGTGCGGACGCGCCACTCGCCGGCGGTGACCTCTCCACGCGTGAACTCGAGTGGATGGTGCAGAACGAGCTGGTGACCCGCCTGGAGGATGTCATCCTGCGTCGCACCAGCATCGCGTTCACCGGCGGGGCGACCGCCGAGGTTCTTGACGAGATCGCCGATGCCCTCGCGCCGATGCTCGGCTGGGACCGAGCGCGCCACGATGCCGAGGTCGAGCAGACCCGCGAACTGTTGAACGAACGTCACGGACTCGATATCCCGTCCCGCGCCCGCGGCTGACGGGGTCTCGGACTGCCGCCCTCCTCGCGGTGCAACTCCCATAAAGTGTCGGGGCAGAGGGGCCCCGACACACAAGAAAGGTCAAAGAAGACATGGCTGATGTGAATCTCGGTCTCTACTTCCTCTCCGAACTGGTAGGAACAGCGATGCTGGTCCTGCTCGGATGTGGTGTCGTCGCCAACGTCGCGCTCGCGAAGAACAAAGGCTTCGGCGGCGGCTTCCTGATGGTCAACTGGGGATGGGGTCTGGCGGTCTTCGCCGGTGTGCTCGTCTCCGCGTACTCCGGTGCCATCCTCAACCCGGCCGTCGGCATCGGACTGCTGATCTCCGGCACGATCGACTTCCCGATGTTCCTCGTCGCCACCGCGGCGGAGCTCGTCGGTGCGATCATCGGTGCGATCGTCGTGTGGCTCGCCTACAAGCAGCACTTCGACGAGGAGCCGGAGGCCGCCAACAAGCTGGGCGTCTTCTCGACCGGCCCCGCGATCCGCTCCTACGGATGGAACCTGGTCACCGAGATCATCGGCACCTTCGTGCTGGTCTTCGTGATCCTCGCGTTCGCGGACTACGGCGACATCGAGGTGGGAACCCCCGGAGGCCTCGGACCGCTCACGGCCCTCCCCGTCGCTCTGCTCGTCGTCGCTATCGGTGCCTCGCTCGGTGGCCCGACCGGTTACGCGATCAACCCTGCCCGCGACCTCGGTCCGCGTATCGCGCACGCGATCCTCCCGATCAAGGGCAAGGGTTCCAGCGACTGGTCCTACTCCTGGGTCCCGGTGGTCGGTCCGCTGATCGGTGGCGCGATCGCCGCTGCCGCAGCGCCCGTCCTGCTGCACCTCGCCTGAACGACCTGAATTCAAAGGAGAACAACATGGCTGACTACATCCTCGCCATCGACCAGGGAACGACTTCGAGCCGCGCGATCATCTTCGACAAGAAGGGCAGCATCATCGCGACGGGCCAGAAGGAGCACGAGCAGATCCTGCCGAAGGCCGGCTGGGTCGAGCACGACGCCTCGGAGATCTGGCGCAACGTCCAGGAGGTCATCGGGCTCGCCCTGAGCCGCGCCGACCTGACGCGCCACGACATCGCGGCCGTCGGCATCACCAACCAGCGCGAGACCGCAGTGGTCTGGGACAAGACCACCGGCAAGCCCGCCTACAACGCGATCGTGTGGCAGGACACCCGCACGCAGGCGATCGTCGATCGTCTCGCGGCGGACGGCGGCGTGGAGCGGTTCAAGCCCGTCGTCGGGCTCCCCCTGGCGACCTACTTCTCGGGAACCAAGATCGCCTGGATCCTCGAGAACGTCGACGGCGCTCGCGAGAAGGCGGAGGCCGGCGACCTGATCTTCGGAACGACCGACAGCTGGGTCCTCTGGAACCTGACCGGCGGCGTCGACGGCGGTGTGCACGTGACGGACGTGACGAACGCATCGCGCACGATGTTCATGGATCTCGAGACGCTCGAGTGGCGCGACGACATCCTCGAGGCCTTCGGTGTGCCGCGATCGATGATGCCGGAGATCCGCTCGTCCTCCGAGGTCTATGGGGCGGCCGAGGACTCCTCGCTGCTGCGTGAGACCCCGATCGCCGGCATCCTGGGCGACCAGCAGGCCGCGACGTTCGGGCAGGCCGCCTTCCAGAAGGGCGAGAGCAAGAACACCTACGGCACGGGCTGCTTCCTCATCTTCAACACGGGCGAGGAGATCGTCCACTCGAAGAACGGGCTGCTCACGACCGTCGGCTACAAGCTCGGCGACCAGCCGACGCACTATGCGCTGGAGGGCTCCATCGCCGTCACCGGATCCCTGATCCAGTGGCTGCGCGACCAGCTCGGCATCATCTCCTCTGCCCCTGAGGTGGAAGAGCTGGCCGACAAGGTCGAGGACAACGGCGGCGTGTACATCGTGCCCGCCTTCTCCGGTCTGTTCGCACCGTACTGGCGTCCTGACGCCCGAGGCGCGATCGTCGGGCTCACCCGTTACGCGAACAAGAACCACATCGCTCGCGCAGCGCTCGAGGCCGTCGCCTTCCAGACGCGCGACGTGCTCGACGCCGTGAATGCGGACGCCGGTGTGGACCTCACCGAGCTCAAGGTCGACGGCGGCATGGTCGCGAATGACGCGCTCATGCAGTTCCAGGCGGATGTCCTCGGCGTGCCGGTGGTGCGTCCGGTCGTCGCGGAGACCACGGCCCTCGGTGCCGCTTATGCGGCAGGCCTCGCAGTCGGGTTCTGGAACGGGCTCGACGACCTCTCCGCCAACTGGCAGGAGGACAAGCGCTGGGAGCCGTCGATGGACGAAGCAGAGCGCGACCGTCAGCTGCGGCTGTGGCGCAAGGCCGTCACGAAGTCGATGGACTGGGTCGACGACGACGTGAAGTGATCTGACACGAAGGCGAAGCGGGTTCGGAGCTCATGCTCCGGACCCGCTTCTCCATGCGCTGTCCGAGCTCTCCCAGCTCGACGTGACGGCTTCCACGACACCGACGAACGCGCGAGCGACGTTCCTCGGTGCCGCCGTATCCCAGGCGAGGTACTCGACCCGCACCGGGCCACCGCGCACTGTCGAGATGGACACGTCGAACGCGGAGCGCTGGACGGTTCCCGGCGCCAGCAAGGTCACCGCCAATCCCGCCTCCACCAAGCCGAGGATGAGGGTCGCGGAGTCGGCTTCGAAAGCCACATCGCGCGTGAGATCGGCCGCGTGGAATGCCGCGTCACTCTGGGCTCGTCCCGAAGTCGCGACGGGGAAGTCCGCGAACGTCATCCCCGCGAGGTCCTCCAGTGCGATGTCGCTCCTGTGCGCGAGCTCGTGCCCTCGAGGGTAGACGGCGACGAGCCGCTCACGAGAGAGAACACGGTACGCCACTCCCAGAGGTTCAACGCCTTCGCGCAGGCCCAGCAGGGCGACATCGAGCTCATCGTGCCGGAGCCTGCGCATCAGGACATCACTGTTCCCGACCTGCAGTTCCACCCGCACGTCCGGGTACGCCGCACGGTAGGCGACGAGCACGGCCGGCACGTCGACGGCGGTCACCGTAGGGATGACACCGACCCGAAGCGTCCCCTCGACGACACCGTCTACCGCGGCCGCATCCTCTCTGGCTCTTTCAGCAGCTCGGAGGGCAGCGCGCGCATGACCGAGGAATGCCTCGCCCGCCTCGCTCAGGCGCACCTGGCGACTGGAGCGAACGAACAAGCGCCGGCCGAGTTCGCGTTCGAGTGAGGCGACCTGATGGCTCAGCGCGGACTGCGTCACGAAGCATCGCTCGGCGGCGCGGGTGAAGCTCAGGGTGTCGGCGACTTCCACGACGTACCGCAATTGTTGGAGTTCCACGATTCATGATCTCTCTTCATGCGTGATGGTGCAATTATGCGTTGGACTCATCGGTTCCATGGTCGCAGGCTGAAGGCATGAACCGCATGACGCTCGTGCTGACCACTGCTCTTGCTCCCATCGCCTGGGGCACCACCTACCTCGTGACCACCGAACTGCTTCCGGCCGGGCACCCGCTGTTCGCGGGTCTGCTCCGCTCACTCCCTGCGGGTCTTCTCGCGGTCGCCATCAGTCGGCGGTTTCCGTCAGGGTCGTGGTGGTGGAAGTCCTTCGCCCTCGGCGCGCTCAACATCGGCGCTTTCTTCCCTCTGCTGTTCCTGGCCGCGGAGCGGCTTCCCGGCGGCGTCGCCGCCGCCGTCGCCGGAGCGCAGCCACTCATCGTCCTGGCTCTCGGAGCGCTCGTCCTACACGAGCGCATCCGGCCGATCACGGCCGCAGCGGCTCTCGTGGGCGCGGGAGGCGTCGCTCTGGTCGTGCTCGGCCCGGCCGCCGAACTCGATCTCTGGGGCGTTCTCGCTGCGCTCGGCGGTGTCACAGCGACGGGTGTGGGCATGATCCTCACCAAACGCTGGGGTCGCCCCGTCGGGGTGGGGCCCGTGTCCTACGCGGGCTGGCAGCTCAGCGCGGGCGGCATGCTGCTGCTACCGGTCACTCTGATGGTCGAGGGCGTGCCTCGGGAGATCGACGGCAATGCCGCTCTCGGCTACCTGTGGCTCGCCACCGCCGGGGGAATCATCGCGTACACGCTCTGGTTCCGAGGCGTCCAGCAGCTGCCGGTCGTCGCGCCGGGGCTCCTTGCACTCCTGTCCCCCATCGTCGCGACACTTCTGGGGTTGGTGGTCGCCGGTGAGCGTTTCACCGCGCCTCAGGCGATCGGATTCGTGCTCACGCTCGGCGCGCTCGTCCTGGGGCAGTTCGTCACGCGTCCGAAGCCGAGCTCAGACCGACGTGCCGAGGAGACACTCGGCGAAGCGCTCTCGGCGCCGCGCTGAGTGCACTCAGTTCTTGCCGAAGAGCTTCTGGATCTCGGCGAGGTCGGCCTCGCTCGGAGCCTGGGCAGCACCGCCGCCGATCCCGAACCCCGATCCGGTGGGCGTGGTCGTGGAGGATGCGATGCCCGCGTTCTCCGCTGCACGCTTCGCAGGGTTTCCCGAGCGGGACTTGCCGGAGGAGGACTTGCTCTTCTTCCCTCGCTTGGACGACGCGCCGGGTCGTCCCATACCAGGCACGGGTCCCATGCCGGGGATGTTGGGGGTACCCCCACGAGCGACGGTCTTCATCATCTTCGCGGCCTGCTCGAAGCGCTGCACGAGCTGGTTCACATCCGTGACGGTCATGCCGGAGCCGCGGGCGATACGCAGCCGACGCGAGCCGTTGAGAACCTTCGGGTTGCGTCGCTCGCCCGGAGTCATCGAGCGGATGATCGCCTCGGTGCGGTCGATCTCGCGCTCGTCGAAGTCGTCGAGCTGCTGCTTCATCTGCCCCATGCCCGGGAGCATCCCGAGCATCTTCTTCATGGAGCCCATCTTCTTCATCTGCTGAAGCTGCTCGAGGAAGTCCTCGAGGGTGAAGGCCTCGGTTGCGAGCTTCTCGGCCATCTTCATGGCCTCTTCCTCATCGAAGGCCTGCTGGGCCTGCTCGATGAGGGTCAGGATGTCGCCGAGGTCGAGGATGCGGCTCGCCATGCGGTCGGGGTGGAACGGTTCGAGGTCCTCGAGACGCTCACCGGTCGAGGCGAAGATGATCGGGCGTCCGGTCACGGAGGCCACCGAGAGCGCAGCGCCACCACGGGCGTCACCATCGAGCTTCGACAGGACGACGCCGGTGAAATCGACGCCCTCCTGGAAGGCCTTGGCGGTGTTCACCGCATCCTGACCGATCATCGCGTCAATGACGAACAGCACTTCGTCGGGGCTCACGGCCTTGCGGATGTCCGCAGCCTGCTTCATCAGCTCGGCATCGACGCCGAGGCGTCCGGCGGTGTCGATGATGACGACGTCGTGCTGCTGACGACGGGCATACTCGACACCGTCGCGCGACACCTTCACCGGGTCGCCGACGCCGTTGCCGGGCTCCGGAGCGAACACGGTCGCGCCCGCCTGCTCCGCGACCACCTGCAGCTGGTTGACGGCATTCGGACGCTGGAGGTCTGCGGCCACGAGCAGAGGCGTGTGCCCCTCGCCCTCGAGCTGCTTGGCCAGCTTGCCGGCGAAGGTCGTCTTACCCGAGCCCTGGAGTCCCGCGAGCATGATCACGGTCGGTGCCGTCTTCGCGAACTGCAGGCGGCGCTGTTCGCCGCCGAGGATCTGCACGAGCTCCTCGTTGACGATCTGCACCACCTGCTGCGCCGGATTCAGCGCCTTGTTGACCTCGTCGCCGAGGGCACGCTCGCGCACCTTCGCCGTGAAGTCCTTGACCACCACGAGCGCGACGTCGGCGTCGAGCAGAGCGCGACGGATCTCGCGCACGGTGCCGTCGACATCGGCGGCGGTGAGCTTTCCCTTCGTGCGCAGATTGCGGAAGGTTTCGGTGAGCCGATCGGAGAGCGTGCCAAAGGTAGCCATGGTGCGTACGATTCTACGCGAGTGAAGCGGCGCCGCTCAGCGCCGTGCGGGCTCAGGACCAGGGCAGGTCGTGAATCATCGCCAGCGCTTCCCGCAACACGGTCTCCGGCGTTCCGCGCCCCGCGCCCTGCTCTGCCCACACGCGCAGCGACGAGAGCACCGCAGCCGCGTGCGCCGCCCCGAGGATGTCGGCCCGGATCACGTCCACGCCCGCCGAGGACGCCGCGAGCGACACGGCAGCGGACAAGCGTGCCATTCGCAGGCCGGTGTCGCGCACGAGCTCGTCCTCCAGCCCCATCGCCCCCGCGTTGCGAAGGGCGAGAGCAAGCGGATCCGGTGCGAAGTCGTGGACGACCCGCAGCAGGATCTCCCGCACCGACTCCCCCGTCGCGACCCGGCCCAGGCCCCGGAGAGACTCGACAGCCTCACCGACCCGTTCGTCGATTCCTGACCACAGCACGTCGCTCTTCGAAGCGAAGTAGTTGAAGAAACTCGAACGGCTCACCCCGGCGCGCTGCGTGATGTCCGCCACCGAAGTGGCAGCGTAACCGCGTTCCAAGAAGAGCTCGCACGCAGCCTCGGCGAGCGTCTCCCGTGACGATGCCTTCGGGCGCCCGGCTTTCCCCGTCGAACTCATGCACTCACGCTACCGCGCGGCGCGGATCGAGAACGCCGTCCTCGACCCGAAGGAGTATTGTTGCTCTCAGTCCATTTACACCGAAGGCGGTTCTGTGATGCTCGAGATCCTCACGCCCGGGTTCGTTCCTACGCCGGTGCCGTACCTCGACGGGTGGGAGCTTCAGCGCCGGGTCCATGCCGACGTGGTCGCAGGCACTCGGCAGGACACCCTCATCCTGCTCGAGCACGAAGCCGTGTACACGGCGGGCAAGCGCACGGAACCGCATGAGCGTCCGCACGACGGCACGCCGGTGATCGACGTCGATCGCGGCGGCAAGATCACCTGGCACGGCCCAGGACAGCTGGTCGGCTATCCGATCGTCCGCCTCGGCGAGCCCATCGATGTGGTCGCCCACGTGCGCCGACTGGAGCGTCTGCTCATCGAGGTGCTGCGCCCGCTCGGAGTCGACGGCTATCAGGTGGAGGGCCGCAGCGGCGTCTGGGTGCGCCGCCCGCTCTCCGAGGACAAGGTAGCCGCGATCGGGGTACGGGTGCAGCAAGGAGTCACGATGCACGGCTTCGCCATCAACTGCGACAACTCCCTGGCCGGTTTCCGCGGCATCATCCCGTGCGGCATCACCGACGCGGGTGTCACGACCGTGAGCGAGGTCACGGGATCCTCCGTTTCGCCCCGTGACCTCGTCGATGCCGTGACCCGTGCGTTTCTCGCCGAATACTCGACCCCCGAACTGTCAGGAGCCCACGCATGACCGCCGCACCCGAGGGCCGGAAGCTCCTCCGTCTGGAGATCCGCAACGCCGAGACACCGATCGAGCGCAAGCCCGAGTGGATCAAGACCAAGGCGAAGATGGGTCCGGAGTACACGGCGTTGCACTCGCTCGTGAAGAGCGAAGACCTGCACACCGTGTGCCAGGAGGCCGGCTGTCCGAACATCTACGAGTGCTGGGAGGATCGCGAAGCGACGTTCCTCATCGGCGGGTCGCAATGCACGCGTCGCTGCGACTTCTGCCAGATCGACACCGGCAAGCCGGCTGACTACGACACCGACGAGCCCCGCCGCGTCGCCGAGAGTGTGCAGCGGATGAACCTCCGGTACGCGACCGTGACCAGCGTGGCCCGTGACGACCTGCCCGACACGGGTGCCTGGCTCAACGCGGAGACCGTCAGGAAGATCCACGAGCTCAACCCGAACACCGGGGTGGAGCTGCTCGCGAACGAGCACAACGCCGATCCGGCTTTCCTCAACCAGATCTTCGACGCTCGACCAGAGGTGTTCGCGCACAACGTGGAGACCGTTCCCCGCATCTTCAAGCGCATCCGACCCGCTTTCCGCTACGAGCGCTCGCTGAACGTGCTCACTCAAGCCCGCGACGCCGGGCTCATCACGAAGTCCAACCTCATCCTGGGCATGGGCGAGGAGCCGGAGGAGGTCGTGCAGGCGCTCAACGATCTGCACGATGCCGGCTGCGACATCATCACGATCACGCAGTATCTCCGCCCGACACCGCGGCACCACCCGGTCTCTCGTTGGGTGAAGCCCGCGGAGTTCGTGGAGTTCAAGGAGGAAGCCGAGCGCATCGGTTTCCTCGGCGTCCTCGCCGGTCCGCTCGTGCGCTCCTCCTACCGGGCGGGGCGCCTGTGGGCGCAGTCGATGACGTCCAAGGGCCGCGAGATCCCCGCGCACCTCTCCCACATCGCAGCGAGCGCCGATCTCGGATTCGCCCAGGCCGTCTGACCTCGTCGCTGCCCGGGGTATCCGCTCGTGCGGCTAGTCCGCGCTCATCACCGACTGCACGCTGCCGTCGGAGCCGAGGTTGACGAGCAGGACGTCATCTGACGAGCTGTCGTCGAGCGCGTACTCGAGCACCGCGAACGGTTCCGAGCCCCCATGCTCGTCGGCGAGGATCGTCATGCTCATGAGCCGGAGCGAGCGGATGATGTCGACGGCGGCGTCTCCCGACACGTCGACGAGCACGTCGGGCAAGTCATCGCCGTACGCCTCCTGCTGCTGAAGGATGTACTCGGTGACCTCGCTGGTGCGGTCGTCCACCTCTGCGAGCATGCCTCGACGCGCCGTGTCGTCGACGCTCTCCAGGCCCGCGATGAGCGAGGCGGCGATGTCGAGCGCATCGGACGAGACGTCGTCCTGGTCCGGAGCGGTCAGGTCCACGGTCACACTCTGATCACCGAGCTCCACGGTCTCCGACCAGAAGATCGATCCGTCCGGGCCCGAGGACAGGAGTCCGAAGTAGTCGTGTTCGATCGCCATAACGCTATGAAACCAGCCTCGTGCTCACTGCGGTAGTCCCGTCGTCAACCGACCAGCGACTGGACGAAGACATGAGGGGTGAAACCGGTGAGGTCATCGATCCCCTCGCCCTGTCCGAGCAGCTTGACCGGGATGCCCGTGCGCTCCTGCACGGCCAGCACGAAGCCGCCCTTGGCCGACCCGTCCAGCTTGGTGAGGACGAGTCCGGTGACGCCGGCGTGTTCGAGGAATGCCTCCGCCTGCATCACGCCGTTCTGGCCCGTGGTGGCGTCGAGCACGAGCAGCACCTCGCTGATGGGCGCCTGCTTCTCGATCACGCGCCGGACCTTCGAGAGCTCGTCCATGAGGCCGCCCTTCGTGTGCAGGCGGCCCGCCGTGTCGATGATCGCGATCTCGATGCCTTCGCGCTTCGCATACTCGACCGTCTGGAATGCCACTGAGGCGGGGTCCTGACCCTCCTGCTGCGGACGGACGATCGCCGCCCCACCGCGCTGCGCCCAAGTCGCGAGCTGATCGACCGCTGCTGCGCGGAACGTGTCGGCGGCACCGACCACTACACTGCGCTGGTACCCCCGGAGGAACTTGGTGAACTTCCCGATGGTTGTGGTCTTGCCGACGCCGTTGACGCCGACGACGAGGACCACTGCGGGACGCTCGGTGAGCTTCAGCGTCGTGTCGAACTTCGCGAAGTGCTCCTCGAGCGTCTCCCGCAACATGCGCTGGAGGTCTTTGGGGTCGGTCGTCCGGTAACGGTCGACCTTCTGGCGCAGCTCGTCGACGACGCGCTCGCTGATGTCAGGGCCGAAATCAGCCGTGATGAGCGCTGTCTCGAGATCCTCCCAGGTCGTCTCATCGATGGTGGGCTTGACGAACATGCCGCGCAGTGCACGACCAAGAGACCAGGACTTCTCCGCCATCCCACCAGCCTACGGGGTGCTCAGCGGATGGAAGGTGTGCGCGCCGATGGACTCGGTCAGACCGCGGCCGCAGCTCGGTCGCCGACCCGCTGTCCTACGACCGCCGAGACGCCGTCCTGCCGCATCGAGACGCCGTACAGCGCATCAGCGATCTCCATCGTGCGCTTCTGATGCGTGATGACGAGGAGTTGCGAACTCTCCCGCAGCTGCTCGAACACGGTCAGCAGACGACCGAGGTTCGCGTCGTCCAGAGCTGCCTCCACCTCGTCGAGGATGTAGAACGGGCTCGGCCGAGCCTTGAAGATCGCGACCAGCAGAGCCACCGCCGCGAGCGACCTCTCGCCGCCCGACAGCAGCGACAGGCGCTCGATCTTCTTTCCCACAGGACGGACCGACACCTCGATGCCGGTGGTCAGCATGTTGTCGGGATCTGTGAGCGAGATGCTGCCCGTTCCCCCCGGGAACAGCAGCGGGAACACCTGGCCGAAGGCCTCCTTCGTGTCCTCGAAGGCGCTCGCGAAGATGGTCTGCATCCGCTCGTCGAGGTCGGCGATGATCGTCAGCAGGTCCTGTCGCGTCTGAGTGAGGTCGGCCAGCTGCTCGGTGAGGAAGGCGTGGCGTTGCTCCAGCGCGGCGAACTCCTCGAGGGCCAGGGGGTTGACGCGTCCGAGCTGCGCCAGCTTGCGCTCTGCCTCTGCGAGACGGCGCTGCTGGATGCGGCGATCGTAAGGAATCACCGCGGCGCCGTCTCCGGTGTCTCGGTCCGCCGCTGTCGTCGCGGTCGGATCGCGCGGGACGAGCTGGTCAGGACCATATTCCGCGATGAGAATATCTTCGTCCAGGGCCAGTTCAGAGGAGACCCGCTCCAGCAGGCTGTTCAGGTGCAACTTCTTCTCGTGTATCTGCAGCTCGAGCCCGTGCACGCTCTCGGTGAGCCCTGTCAGACGTTCGCGCAGCGATGCCTCCTGAGCCCTGAGGCCGACGAGTTCCTGGTTCTGGGCCGACCGAGCGGCCTCGGCCTCTTTGAGCGCGAGACGTGCCTCGGCTACGGAACGATCGAGCGAATCGAGGATGCGCGGCAACTCGTCCGCAACGCCTGAGGCCGACTCCCGCTGCGCGCGGCGGATGACCGCGCGTCGGGCCGCCTCAGCCGCAGCGTCACGTTCCTGCTCGCGCTGCCGTTCCAGGCTCGCGACCCTGGACTGCGCGGCGCGGACGCGCTCGCGCAGGGTCTCGATCTCGAGTCGAGCCCGCACCTCGCCCTCACGTGCCAGCTCGAGAGCTTCGAGGAGCCCGTCCCGTGCGGATGCATCCAGAACCGGCCGCGGCGCTGCGATCGCTTCGTCCAATGCCGCTTTCGCCGCCTCCGCCTTCTCCTCCGCCTCGGAGACGGCGGACTGCGCCTGCGCGAGCCCGGTCTCCAGCCTCTCGCACTCCGCGACGGCGGATTCGTGTCGCACGGTGATCCGGTTGACCTGCTCCGCGTGCGTGGCGAGGGCAGCGTCGTGTTCGCGGAGCGCTCGAAGAGCCTCCTTGGCCTGCCGTCTCGTCGTCTCGACCGCCTCGTCGGCATCCCGACGAGCTTCACGGAGCGAGTCCGCCACGATCCGGATCTCCGCCAAGCGTTCGGCTGCGGCATCGCGTTCAGCCGCGAGCTCGAGACGCGAGCGCTCACCGCCCGAGCCGGTGCGAAGGGTCTGAGCCGTGATCACGTCTCCGCCGAGGGTGACGATGGTGGTCCCGGTGTCCCCCTTCGCATCGAGTGCAGACCGCGCCGCTCTGGCCGAGTCGAGGTCATCCGCTATCAGCACATGCGACAGGATGCCCAGCACTCCCTCGGGGGCGGTAACGACGTCGACGGCGGGCACGACGCCTGCCAGGGACGGCAACGCCGCGTGCGGTCGCGGCGAGTCGGCGATGACGAAGTCCACCACTCCCCTGCGCTGTTGCGCCGATTCGACGGCCATCGCGAAGGCATCAGACGCCGTGTCGATGAGCACGCCCTCCGCAAGCGGCCCGAGGACCGCGGACACCGCCGCCTCATAGCCGGCACGTACCTGCACGGCATCGCCGACCAGGCCGCGGACGCCACGTCCTCCGGCGCTGACGATCTCCGCCGCACCGCCGGAGAGCGCCAGAGCGCTGCTCAGCGCGGATGTCTTGGCGGTCAAGGAGTCGACTTCACGCTCAGCCGAGTGCAGACGCTCCCGGAGCGACTCGCGCTCGGTCTCCGCCGCCGTGGCGGCCCGCTGCGCGCTCTCGTATGCCGCCGCATGCTCGACGGCCGTACCCTCCGGTGCCTCGGCGTCGTCGATGGACTCCAGTGCCTCAGCCGCTTCCCGCCGACGAGCGTTCGCGGCCTCGAGGGCGTTCTCCTGGCGGAGAACCGCCCCTCGGACCGCGGCGAGAGCTGACGCCGCAGCCTCGGCGGATCCCCGCAAGGCAGACAGTCGCATGTCGTACTGGGAGACGAGCGCGCTCTGCTCGGCGATGTCGACATCGAGGGTGTCGAGTTCCGCGCGCGCGTGCACGACCTCTCGGCTCGCGGCGGCTGCCGCGTCCTGGGCGTCACCCAGTCCCGCAGAGATCGTGTCGATCTCGTCTCTCGCCTCGTCGATCGTGGCCTGTGTCACGGTGATCGCGGTGACCGCGGCATCGTCGTCGTCCGTGCCGAGCAGCGCGAGGCGCTGATTCGCGAGCGTGTAGAGCCCGCGCATCCGCTCCTGCACCTGCTCAAGACCGAACGCCACGCTGCGCGCCTCGTCCACGGCGACGGAATTCTGATCCTGTTCGAGCCGCGCGATGCTCGCGCGAACCGTCTCCGCCTGGTCGGACAGAACGAGACGCTCGGTGTGGCGCTCGTGCTCGGTCCGAGTGTGGTCAGCGAGAGCGGCACGCAGAGAAACCACGTCGTCCGCGAAGAGACGCGCCTTGGCATCACGCACCACGGCGGCGATGGTCTGCGCCTCGCGCGCGATCTCGGCCTGTCTTCCCAGAGGCTTGAGCTGCCGCCGGATCTCGCCCGCGAGATCGCTCAATCGGGTGAGATTCGTCTCCATCGCATCGAGCTTGCGGAGCGTCTTCTCCTTGCGACGTCGATGCTTGAGGATTCCCGCCGCTTCCTCGATGAATCCTCGGCGGTCCTCGGGCGACGCCTGCAGCACGGTGTCGAGACGTCCCTGGCCGACGATGACGTGCATCTCGCGTCCGAGTCCCGAGTCGCTCAGAAGCTCTTGAACGTCGAGGAGACGACAGCCCTCGCCATTGATGGCGTACTCGCTCGAACCGTTGCGGAACAGGGTGCGACTGATCGTCACCTCTGCGAACTCGATCGGCAGCGCCCCATCGGAGTTGTCGATCGTCAGCTGCACCTCGGCCCGACCGAGAGGACCGCGTGTCGACGTGCCGGCGAAGATGACGTCTTCCATCTTCCCGCCGCGGAGAGTCTTCGCACCCTGTTCGCCCATCACCCAGGCGAGCGCGTCGACGACGTTCGACTTTCCGGAACCGTTCGGCCCGACGATGCAGGTGACCCCGGGCTCGAAGACGAAGCTCGTCGGTTGCGCGAACGACTTGAACCCTTTGAGCGTCAGGCTCTTCAGATGCATACGGGCACCGCTCGTCCGGGGAGAATCACGCGGCTACGCTACCGGAATTCCGGGCCTGGAGCCTCATCCCGCGCGGGTCGACGGCGAACTCGAGAGGCCGGCGACACGCCGAGCGGAACAGTATGTGCTTGACGTGGCTCTCGCGGGTTCGCTACGGTGGCCTCCGGATCGCCACACGAAAGGAGGTTACCGATGATTACGACTCAGCTCAACGCACAGGCCACTGGCCTCGCCGCGCCCGCGCACTTTGCGCCGCGCCCTGCGTTCTCGGTAACCGCCGGCGTCCGCATGAGCGCTCTCTCGTAGAACCGCAACCCGACTCTCCAGACCTCCCGTAGGTCCAGTCCGGCCGTTTCTCTCGCGCCCCCTCCGCAGATCTGCCCCGCAGATCTCGGCACATCCCGCATCCGCTGGCCGCCTCTTCGGCCTGCGTCGACGCCTGCTCTCCCGCACCGTTCGCAGCTGCATCCGCAGCCGACGTGCGGTGCTTCCGCACCCATCATCACCATCACTTCCGAAGGAACCACCGTGAACACCACGTTGCACCGCAGCGACATCCACCCGCCCGATATCGAGGACCACGAGGTCCTCCAGATTCCCCGCCCCGATGAACTGCGTCGCCTTTCGATGGCAGATCGTCTCTCCCTCAGGATCGGCCTCTGGCTCTTCCAGAGGGCACAGCGTCCGCGGCACACCCGTCGCGGCCTGCGCATCGATCCGGCCGACCTGTTCCTCCTCGGCGAGCAGCGTCATCGCTCCGCCGCAGAGTCGTACGCCCTGCTCACGTACGACATGCAGCGCGGCATGCGCTGAGACCGTCGAGGCCGTGACGAGCATCTCCGCGACGGCGCCCGCTCGCCTCACCCGCGAGCGGGCGCCGTCCCATCACAATCCCCTCCACACACCCCGCACGGAAGAACAGACATGAAGACCATGGAAACCACGATCACGCCGCTGGTCGTCCCGGCCAGCCTCCAGAGCGAGGATGCCGCCGAGTTCCTCGCCTTCGGCGAGCTCAACAGGCGCGTCTGCGATGAGCAGGTGGGCCTCCCGGACCTCGCACCGGATGCCGCGCAGATGCTGCCGAACTGGCAGGACGACACGGATGCACTCGACGTGGGCTTCGTCGCCCGTATCGACGGCGACATCGTCGGCATGGTGACGATCTCCTTCGCCCAGGAAGCCGATGCTCACGCCGCGGAGATCGACCTGCTGGTTCCGTCGGCCCACTGGGGCCGTGGCGTCGAAGAGGCGCTCCTCGACACAGCGGAGGCGGAAGCGCGCGCGCACGGTCGGAGTGTCCTGCAGATCTGGAGTCTGCACCGTCCCGAGGAGAGCGAACGGATGCTGATTCCCCGCACGGGCTGGGGGCGCGTACCGGCGACGCCGCTCTCCGACCTCGTGGAGGCACGCGGTTTCGTCCTCGAACAGGTGGAGCGCAACAGTGAGTACGACCTCCGAGGCGACTCGGACCTGCTTCGCACGGCTCTGAGCGACGCGATCGCTCTGGCTGGCGAAGACTACGCGCTGCTCGAATGGGACATGCCCACGCCTCCGGAGCTGAGGGCAGGGTTCGCCGCTGTGCTCGCCCGGCTGTCCACGGACGCACCCAGCGGCGACATGGACTTCGTCGAAGAGGTCTGGGACGCCGAGCGGGTGGTGCGGCGTGAGGCGCGACTGCTCGGCGCCGGGCAGGCTGTCTCCGTGGCGGCAGTGCGTCATGTCCCGTCCGGGACCATCGTCGCGTACAACGAACTCCTCATCGCCGCCGATCGCACGGGTGTGACGCACCAGTTCGGAACGCTGGTGAGCAAGGACCACCGTGGCCATCGTCTGGGAACCATCGTCAAATGCGCCAACCTGCTCCGCTGGCGCGAGCTGATGCCGGAGTCGACCGTCGTCTCCACTTTCAACGCCGAGGAGAACCGGCCGATGCTGAACATCAACGAGGCCATCGGCTTCGTGCCGGTCTCTTACGCCGGGGCATGGCAGAAGAAGCTCTGACGAGGGTGCGGGCACGATCTCATTCTCCGGGATGACGTCGAGCCCGCACCGTCATCCGCCCGGGCGACGACCGAGCCGGGCGGGACGGCGAGGCTGGAATCATGAACATCCCCGTGATCGAAGCCCACGCCCTCAGCAAGAACTTCGGGTCGACACGCGCCCTCGCCGGCGTCGACCTCGCCATCCATCGCGGTGAGTCCGTCGCCATCATGGGAGCCTCCGGTTCCGGGAAGACCACTCTCCTCCACGTCTTGGCGGGGATCACCGCACCTGACGCGGGCGGAGTCGTCTTCCGCCCCGCCGAGGGATCCGCTATCGAGGTCACCGCGCTCGGAGAGTCAGCGCGCTCACGACTGCGACGCGAGAAGTTCGGGTTCGTCTTTCAGCAGGGCCTTCTCATCCCCGAGCTGACCGCGGTGGAGAACGTGGCCCTCGCCTCGATGATCAACGGCATCCGACGTCAGGACGCCGTGCAGCACGCGGCATCCTGGCTGGCGGCTCTCGGACTCGCCGGGATGGAGGACCGCCGGATCGGCGAGCTGTCGGGTGGGCAGGCACAGCGCGTCGCCATCGCACGCGCCCAAGCCACCGGCGCGGAGGTCGTCTTCGCGGACGAGCCCACCGGAGCGCTGGACTCCACCACGTCCTCGGAGGTCATGGACGCGCTCCTGTGGTCCACGACCGGACAGGGCCGCACCCTCGTCGTCGTCACCCATGACGCCGAGGTCGCCGCTCGGTGCACGCGAACGATCGCAGTGCGCGACGGACGGATCATCTCGTCGGCGGTGACCGCATGAACCGCAATGTGCTCGCCCTCCTGCTTCGCCCCGCTCCCGGTCAGGGCAGCGTTATCGCTCTGCCGGTCGTCGCCTTCGCCGTGGTCACGACGCTGGTCCTCACCGTCATCGGCGGGGCGCAGTCGTTCTGGGGATGGACCGACGAGTTCGCTCCTCTGTATCAAGCCCTTGCGGCCATCGCCCTCGTGCTGCTGGTCGTCCCGCTGATGTCCGTCGGCGGAGCGGCAGCACGACTCTCCGCGCGTCGACGCGACGAACGACTCTCCACGCTCCGTCTGCTCGGTGTGTCGCCGGCGGGTGTGACCGTCGCCACCGTGGCGGAATCCGTGCTCGTCGCCGCGGCCGGTGCCCTGGTCGGTGTCGTCGCGCACGTCGCCCTCAGCCCCCTCATCGGACTCATCCCGTTCCGCGGCGAAGCCCTCGGATTCGGTGCCGTCGTCCTCCCGCCGACGCAGACGGCCCTCGTGGTGGCGGCCGTGCTCGCCCTCGCGTCGACGAGTGCGATCATCGGTCTGCGTCGTGTCGTCATCTCACCGCTCGGCGTGCGCACACGCACCGATGTTCCCAAGGTGCACTGGATCCGGGCGGTGTTCGCCGTCTGTGCGATCGCCGTCGCGTTCGTGCTGATCAAGGTCTTCCCTTCCGTGGGCGGACTCGTCCTCACGATCGTCGTACTCGCCGGCCTCTTCGGCGCCGTGCTGGCAGTGCTGAACCTCGTCGGGCCGTGGGTGCTCAAGGTGGTCGCCTCAGGGCAGCTCCGTCGAGCCGAGCGACCGGAGCGACTGCTCGCAGCCCGCATCGTGCTGGACTCGCCGAAAGCGGCCTGGCGGCAGGTCGGTGGTATCGCCATGGCGAGCTTCATGGCCGTCTTCGCCGGCACCGGAGTCGCGCTCATGAGCATGATGAGCACCTCCGATGCCGCTGCCGCCGACATCGCGCTCGCCGATGACATCCGGACCGGTCTCATCATCACGCTCATCGGCTCCTTCCTGATGGTCGCGGCGTCGGTCGGGGTCAACCAGGCCTCAGACGTCCTCGACCAGCGCGAGCTGCACCGCAGTCTGCATCACCTCGGCATGCCGCTCGAGACCGTGGACAGGGCGCGGCGGCGGGCGATCATGTCGCCGCTGCTGGTGACCGCGATCGGCTCCGCGCTCGTGGCCGCGATCCTCGTGTTCCCGTTGGTCGGCATCGCGCTGATCACGGCACCAGAGTCGCTGCTGACCATCGCGCTCGTGGTGTCCGTCGGGATCGGTGTCGTCTGGGCGACGACGTGGGCGACCCGTCCGCTCCTGCAGCGTTCCTTCGTGGCTACGTGAATACCGTGCCGCCTCGATGGGGTTTCGGTGAGCCTGCCGGGGTGTGGCGAGAACTGTCGCCGCGGGCTGTGGTATCCGTGGGGGATGACGTTCAGAGGTCGACGCCGAGCACAAGCGAGATTCGAACAGAAAGTAGCGACTCTTGCGTCGGCCATGAAGCACGAAGCAGGCAAGAACCACGCGCTGCAGCAACAAGTGGCTGGCCTGGTCGCGGAAGTCTCGAGCATCAAGAGGTCGCGTACATGGGTGTGGGTCGGCGGCGTGACCGCGATCGGCAGCGCCCTCGCTGCTCTAGGAACGCTGTTCTTCTCAATGGCTCAGCTCGCCCCCCTCTACGCTCAGGCAGAGTCAGCCCAAGCACAGACTCAAGCGCTTCAGCGCACATCTGATTGGGCGACGGTCGGTGCTGTGACGGTGTCGGTCGAGGAAGGCATGTTCGTCCTGGAGAACCGGTCCCGCAGCGCGATCATGTCCACGACGACCTGGCTCGTGGGAAGCACCGAGGGTTGGGATCGGTTCGATGCGATTCGCTTCGACCTGGAGGGGATTCCGGCCTGCAGCAGCGTCTCCGTACCGGTCGCCGAAGTCACGCGATGGCCCGAGCCGATCCGGGAGCTCACCTGGGTCGAACCACGGAAGAGCTGGGACTGGCCCGACTTCGTCGACGCCTACACGTACATCATCGCCCCTTCAGGCGGGCTGTACTCGACATCGTGACGGGGCGGCGTCGTGGATCACGGAGTGGTGGGCATGGTGGATCAGGCCTCGGCGAACTACGGAGAACGCGAGTCACCCATGCCGGTGAACGTGGACGATCCGACGACTCTCGTGTGGGTCCCGGACACCTTCTGGGAGTTCCGCGACGTCCAGGTCGCCCATGCGGGCGAGCCGCTTTGGGCAGGCGCCCCGCTCATGGGCGCTGATAACGATTCTGTGATCACGCCACTCAGCTGCTATTCCTGATGAGCCTCTCGATCCGCGCTATCTCGGAAGCCGCTGGCAGCGCGGGCAGAAGTGAGAGCCGCGGTTCATGAAGCTCTCGCGCACGATGGGCGTTCCGCACCGCGGGCAGGGCTTGCCCTGCTGCCCGTAGGCGTTGAGCGAGTGCGCGAAATAGCCGGCTTGGCCGTTGACGTTGACGTACTGCGCATCGAAGCTGGTTCCGCCCTCGGCGAGGGCTTTCGCGAGCACGAGCCGGACCTCGGCGAGCAGCCTGCGGACGGCCTGCGTCGACAGACGATCGGCCGGCGTCTCGGGGTGTATCCGCGCTGCCCACAGCGACTCGTCTGCGTAGATGTTGCCGATCCCGCTCACGACACCCTGATCGAGGAGAACACGCTTGATCGCACTCCCCCGTCGCCCCAGAGCTGCTCGAAAGCCACGGTCGTCGAATGCCGGATCCAGGGGGTCACGAGCGATGTGCGCCACCTGAGTCGGGATCCGCGATCCGCCGTCGTCGATCAGCGCGTCGACGGCGAGGGATCCGAAGGTGCGCTGATCGGCGAAGACGATCGCGAGCTCGCCGTGCCGGGGATGCTCGATTCCGATCCGCACCCGCTCATGTCGTTCGGCCCCCGCGTCGGGCGCGCGCAATAGCATCTGACCGCTCATTCCGAGATGCCCGATCAGCGCAGAATCCTCGTCATCGAGCGGCAGCCACAGGAACTTCCCGCGGCGCGATGCGTCGGTGAACATGCGTCCCTCGAGGCGAGCGACGAAGTCAGCGGCACCGGCCACGTGACGAGTGAGGGCGCGCTCATCGAACACGCTCACCGCGGTGATGGTCGATCCGATCACGGCCGGTGCGAGGCCTGCGCGGACGACCTCGACCTCGGGAAGTTCAGGCACGCTCGCTGAGGGTACGCCACACGCTGAGGGCTGCTGCCATCTCGGCGGTCTTCTTGCTGCTGCCGGCACCCGTCATGCTCACGTCGCCCACGCTGACCGTGGCCAGGAAACGACGGTCGTGGTCTGGTCCGCTCGCCTCGACCGAGTAGCGAGGCGGGGTGGCGCCGAGCCGGGCGGCGAGCTCCTGCAGGCTGGTCTTCGGATCCATGGCCGCACCGTAGCGCTCCGGGTCAGCCAGCAGGGGCTCCGTCAGTCGGAGCACCAGTTCCGTGGCAGCGTCAGGACCTGCCGAGAGGTAGGTCGCGCCGATGACGGCTTCCATGGTGTCGGCCAGGATGGAGTCCTTGTCCCGACCGCCGGTCTGCTCCTCGCCGCGGCCGAGCAGCAGATGGCTGCCGAGGTCGATGCCCCGAGCCACCTCGGCGAGGGCGACGGTCGACACGACGCTGGCTCGTCGCTTCGCCAGCTCGCCCTCGTCGAGATCAGGATGCGTGGTGAAGAGCATGACGGTCACCGCCTGCCCGAGCACCGAGTCACCGAGGAACTCGAGCCGCTCGTTGTGCGGGATGCCGCCGTGCTCGTACGCGTAGGAGCGGTGGGTGAGGGCCAACTCCAGAAGCTCCGCGTCGATATCGACGCGGAGCTTTTCTGGGAGAGGTCTCGTCCCCCCGGGGACCTCCGTCACGGTACGCGACTCAGACGTCGGCGACCTTGCGGCCCTTGTACTCCAGGAAGAGCTCGGTGCCCTGCGAGTCGGTGACGACCTTGGCCTGGTGAGGACGGCTGTAGACGACCTGGCCGTTCTCGATGGTCTTGACGAGCGCGACGGGCGCCGCCTTCCACTGCGCGCGACGCGAGCGGGTGTTCGAACGGGATACCTTGCGCTTCGGGGGGTTACCAGCCATGACTAGCTCTCTTCTTTCTCGGCGGCACGAGATTCTTCCGTGCCGTCTTGGTCTGTGATGTTCTGGAGCGCACTCCACCGAGGATCGATGGGAGCGGCCTGCTCCGTTCCGGTGCTCACGGTCAGTCGTTCACCCGTTTTCGGGTCGAGACCCGGGCAATCCGGCTGACACACCGGCTGAAAAGGAAGTGCCAGTACGGCCGCATCCCTGACGAGAGTTTCAAGATCCACGTGGTCGTCTTGAACCTCGAAGTCAGTTTCTTCCTCACCAGGATACGCGAAAAGCTCCTGGAACTCGACTTCGACGGGCCGAGTGATGTCCATCAGGCATCTTCCGCACACGCCGGCGTACTCGGCCTCGGCGATTCCCGACACGAGGATGCCCTCGTGCACCGACTCGAGGCGGACATCGAGATCGAGCTCGGAGCCGGCCTCGTACGACACGATCCCCTCACCCCATGACTCGGCGAGGGCGACGGTGAACTCGTGTTCCCGCATCTCCCCCGGACGCCGGACGATGTCACGGACGGGGAGCACAAAAGGGCCGTTCATTCGAGAGCGCACACTCCCATGCTACCGGCCGCTGCACGCTGTCGTCCTGAATCCGCGTCCAGGCGAGAGGTTCAGATCCCTCGGGATCCCGTGTCCAGGAATGCAGCGACCGCGGGCGGAACGAAGGGACTCACATCGCCACCGAGAGACGCGACCTGGCGGACGAGGGAACTCGAGACCATGGCGTGCGAGGGGTCGGGAAGGAGGAAAACCGTCTCGATGCCGGCGAGGTGTCTGTTGACGATCGCCATCGGTGACTCATACGCGACATCGATCTGCGAGCGGATGCCCTTCACGAGCACTCCCGCGTTGACGTCACGGGCGTAGTCGACCAAGAGCCCCATGCTCCACGAACCGATCACGATCTCGCCCTGCATGCCGTCGTCGGCGATCGACCTCTCCAGCAACGAGAGCCGCTGCGCGATGGGGAGCATCGCCTCTTTGCCCGGATTGTGCACGACCAGCACGTGCAGCTCGTCGTAGAGGGCCGCGGCGCGCCGGATCACATCGAGGTGACCCAGGGTAGGCGGATCGAAGGAACCCGGGACGACGGCGATCCGGCTGCTCATGGTTCCAGCCTAGGGCACGCCGGTTCCCCGTCAGTTCTTCGCCAGCGCCGCCCGATCCTCGTCGCTCACCCGACGCCCGATGGCCTCGCGGAGACCCGGGTGATCAGCCAGCTGCGGGTCGGCGGCGAGGATACCTTCCGCGACCTCGCGTGCACGGGTGATCAGCCCTGCGTCCTTCACCACCCTGAGCAGCTTCAGAGAGGAGCGAACGCCCGCCTGCGCGGCGCCCAGCACGTCGCCTTCGCCGCGCAGCTCGAGATCGACCTCCGCCAGGGCGAACCCGTCGAGAGTCGCCGCCACCGCGTCGACGCGCTCACGGGCCAGCGTGCCCGCCTCGGCCTCGGTCACGAGCAGGCAGAGCCCTGGCACGCCGCCTCGACCGACCCGGCCGCGGAGCTGATGCAGTTGAGAGACCCCGAACCGGTCCGCGTCGAGGACGATCATCGTCGACGCGTTCGGCACGTCGACGCCCACCTCGATCACGGTCGTGGCCAGGAGCAGATCGATGTCACCGCGTGCGAACGACTGCATCACGGCATCCTTCTCATCCGCTGGCATACGACCGTGGAGCACGGCACGCCGCAGTCCGCCCAGTGTCGGATGGGTCGCCAACGCCTCATCGAGCTGCACCACGCCCCAGCGCGGCCCTGACGCTCCCTCCGGAGCGAGTGCCTGCTGCTCCCCCGCCTCTGTCGTCTTCTTGGCCGTGTCGATCGCGGCGCACACCGCGAAGACCTGCCGTCCCTGGGCGATCTCCTCGGCGGCGCGCTCCCACACACGGTTGAACCACCCCGGGTGTTCTGCGAGCGGGGCGACGAAGGACTCGATGCCGGCACGCCCGGCTGGCATGGTGCGGATCACGGAGGTGTCGAGATCGCCGAAGACGGTCATCGCGACCGTTCTCGGGATCGGAGTCGCGGTCAGCACCAGCGCGTGCGGACTCGATCCCTTCGCGCGCAGCGCCTCGCGCTGCTCGACGCCGAACCGATGCTGTTCGTCGACGGCGACCAGACCGAGATCGGCGAAGGTGGTCTTCTCGCCCAGCAGCGCATGAGTACCCACGACGATCAGTGCCTGACCCGAGGCGACCCGCAGGGCTGCCTTGCGGCGATCGGCCGCCGGCATCTGACCGGTCAGGAGTGTCGGCATCAACAGCGGCGCGAGATCGGGACCGAGCATCTTGGTGATCGAGCGAAGGTGCTGCCCCGCGAGCACCTCCGTCGGCGCGATCAAGGCGGCCTGGCCGCCGCTCTCCGCCACCTGCAGCATCGCCCGCAGAGCGACCAGGGTCTTGCCGGAGCCTACTTCTCCCTGGACCAGACGGTTCATGGGCCAGGCGCCCACGAGGTCCGCGGCGATCTGTCGTCCCACCGTCTCCTGGTCGGCGGTGAGCGTGTACGGGAGGCTTGCATCGAAACGTTCGAGCAACCCGCCGGGCATCGAGGGGCGAGACGTGGCGGCCAGCGCCCGGATCGCGTCGCGCTGCTGCAGGAGCGCCGTCTGCAGGGTGAGGGCCTCATGCATTCGCAGCGTCCGCACGGCCGGATCGATGTCGTTCCGTGTCCGCGGTCGATGCACGAGCTCCAGCGCCTCGCGCGCGGTGAGCAGTTCTTCGCGCTCCCTGATCTCCGCGGTCAGGGGATCGGGCGCGTCTGCCAGGTCGTCGAGAACCCGACCGACGAGTCGGGCGATCTGCCATGTCTGGATCGCGGACGTGGCGGGGTAGATGGGGATCGGCACGGTGGCGCGCGCGTCGGCGCTGCGACGGGCGGCGTCCTCATCATCGAACAGCTCGTACTCGGGGTGGGCGAACTGCGTCACGCCGTTGAACTCCCCGACCTTGCCGGAGAACACACCGCGACGACCGACTGCCAGATCCTTCGAGCGCCACTCCGCCGCGCCGACGTTCTTCGCGAAGAACGTGAGAGACATGCGTCCGATGCCGTCGCCGATCACGACGTCGACCATCGCACCGGGACGGTTCCGCATCCGTCGGAAGCTCGAGGAGAGCACCTCGGCCACGATGGTGACTGTCTCGCCGAGCGGGAGGTCACGGATGGGCGTCAGCTCTCCCGGATCGGCGTAGCGGCGAGGGTAGTGGGACAGGAGGTCGCCGACGCTCTTCATGCCGAAGGCCCGACCGAGCGTCTTGGACGACGCCGCACCGATGGCGTCCTCCAACGAGGAATCGAGCGTGAGCGACATGCTCCGAGTCTAGGGAACACGACGGACACGGCAGGCACTCGAGCTGTCGTATCGTGAACGGGTGACGAGGATCATCGCAGGCAGCGCCAGAGGGGCCCGGCTCGAGGTTCCGGGCTCGGGAACCCGACCCACGAGCGACCGTGTACGCGAATCGCTGTTCGGCGCGCTGGAGTCCCTGAGCGCCATCGCCGGCGCACGGGTTCTCGACCTGTACGCCGGTTCGGGCGCCCTCGGACTCGAGTCGCTCAGCCGTGGAGCAGCGAGCGTCGAGTTCGTGGAACGCGGCCGCCAGGCCGCAGCCATCGTCCGACGCAACGCGGAAGTCGTCGCGAAGGCGGGGAGCCTCCCGCTCGGGCGCGTTCACGAGAGCACGGCGCATGCCTTCCTGCATCGCGCCGTCGGACCCTACGACCTCGTGTTCAGCGATCCGCCCTACGACCTCGACGACGCGGCCATGACGGCCGACCTCGTCGCTCTCGCACCGCTGCTGTCCTCGGACGCCGTGGTGGTGGTGGAACGAGCTCGTCGGTCCACGCCTCCGGACTTCGGCGCCGCGAACCTGGAGCAGTTCCGCGAGAAGTCGTACGGCGACACCACCCTGTGGTGGGCCGAGCCGGCGACGGAGGACGAGGACCCTGGCCCCGTGGGTCAGCCCGCGGCCGAGTCCCAGTCCCGATAGGGATCCCAACCGCTGAGGTCGACCGGCTGCTCATCGCACAGCAGGTCCTCATCGCCGGCGGCGCGCACCCTGCCGATGGCTCGGAACGCCGGCGGCAGGAGCCCCTCGGGAAAGGTGGCGAGCAGCGCGTGATCCTCTCCCCCGGCGAGAGCTCGCGCCGGATCGGTGCCGAGGAGCGCACTGTCGAGGGCGATCGATACGCCGGACGCGGCAGCCATCCGTCGCGCATCGAGTGCCAGCCCGTCGGAGATGTCCATCATGGCGGTCGCGCCGGCCGTCGCCGCCACCGCGCCGAGACCGATCGGCGGCGACGGGCGCAACTGTGCGTTCACGGCTTCGCGCTCGCCCGCAGCGAGAGCGGCAGGATCGACGGGCACCGGCACCTCCCCGTCCCGGAACCTCCCGAACAGAACGGCGAGACCGCGTGCCGCATGACCGAGCTCCCCGGCGACGGCGACCACGTCACCGGGACGTGCGCCGCTCCGCGACACCGCTGCGCGTCCCTCCAGGTCACCCAGGGCCGTGACGGCGACGGTCAACGTGTCGGAGACCGTGAGATCGCCGCCGACGACCGCGCAGCCCGGCGCGAGCGCGGCACAGGCATCCCGGAAGCCATCGGCGAGTCGCTCGACGAAGGAGAGCCGCATTTCACGCGGCACCGCGAGTGCGACCAGGAGCGCCGTCGGGCGCGCGCCCATGGCAGCGACGTCCGCGAGATTCACCGCCGCGGACTTCCAGCCGAGGTCGTATCCGCTGGACCAGGCGAGGCGAAAGTCGGGGCCGTGCACCAGTGTGTCGGTCGTCGCCACCACGGAGCCCGACGGGGTCGCTATCACTGCGGCGTCATCGCCCGGCCCGATGAGCGCGTGCGAGGCCGCCGGCGTGCGTGACAGTATCGCGCGGAGAATGCGCCCTTCGCGCACATCTCCCAGGCGTGGATCGTCGGCGTCGGGTCGGGAGGGCATGCTGTCAAAGGTAGCCTGGAAGCATGCCCCGTTCCCGTCGCCTCGCTGCCCTCGCCGGAGCAGCGGCACTCAGCGCTGTGCTCGCCGGCTGTACGACCACCGTGCATCTCGAGCCCGCAGCGGATGCGAACAACCCCGCATGCGCGAACGTGTCTGTACTGCTCCCGGAGAGCGTCGGCGGTCTCGATCGCGTCTTCACCGATGCGCAGGCGACGGGTGCGTGGGGAGACCCCACGGTCGTTCTGCGCTGCGGCGTAGAACCCCCTGCTCCGTCCGCGCTGGTGTGCACGACCATCGGCGGAGTCGACTGGCTTGTCCTCGAGCAGGAGGAGGAGCGTCAGCGCCTCGTCACGTTCGGGCGCGACCCTGCGGTGGAGGTCACGATCAAGCGCGGCGAGCAGATCGACTTCCAGACCATCGTCGACAAGATCTCGGCCAGCATCCAGTCGGGGCTTCAGCCTGCCACCGGGCAGTGCACGGATCGCGTCGAGTTCCCCGCAGGCTGAGCCCCCGGGGAACCGGACGCTCAGCGGCGAAGGCCGGCTTCGACGAGCTCGGTGATGAGATCGCCGTAGCTCAGACCCGACGCGACCCAGCACTTGGGGAACATCGAGATGGGCGTGAACCCCGGCATCGTGTTGAGCTCGTTCACCACGAGTTCGCCGGAGGGTGTCAGGAACATGTCGACACGCGCGAGCCCGCGCCCGTCCACCGCCTCGAAGGCCTGGACGCCGATCTCCTGGATGGCGGTGCGCTCCGCCTCAGTGAGGTCCGCAGGACACACGACGTCCACACCGTCCCCACCGAGGTACTTGCCCTCGAAGTCGTAGAAACCCCGCGACGTCAGCACGATCTCCCCGGGGAGCGATGCACGGACGCCGTCGACGCCCTCGAGCACGGCGACCTCGATCTCGCGTCCGCTCACGCCGGTCTCGATCAGCACCTTGTCGTCCTCGGCGAACGCCACGGCCAGCGCCGCATCGAGCTCGTCGGCATTCTCGACCTTGGAGACGCCGACACTCGAGCCCGCCCGCGCGGGCTTCACGAACACAGGAAGACCGAGGCCTGCGGCCCGCGTGCGCACGTCGGAGGCGTCACGGTCCCAGTCCTTTCGCCGCACCGTCACCCAGGGCGCGACCGGGATCCCGGCCGCCTCCAGGGCGATCTTCATGAAGTGCTTGTCCATGCACAGTGCGGAATCGAGCACGCCACCACCGGCGTAGGGAACCTCGAGCGTGTCGAAGTATCCCTGGATCGTTCCGTCCTCGCCGTGCGGTCCGTGCAGGATCGGGAGCACGACATCGATCTCACCGAGGCCCGCGACGGAGCCGTCGGTCTGCACCACACGGAGTGTGCGATCGCCTCCCGGCTCGGGCCACAGGACACGCGTGCCGTTGTCGACGACCTCCGGGAGGTGCTCCGCGTCCAGGGGGAACTTCGCCGGGTCGTCGTCCTCGAGCACGAAAGCGCCCTCGCGAGTGATCCCGACGGGGATCACGTCGTATCGGTCGCGATCAATCGCCCCCAGAACGCCCCCCGCCGTTGCGGAACTGATCGAATGCTCGCTGGAGCGCCCGCCGAAGAGCACCACCACCGTCTGCTTGTCCATGGTTGGTCCTCTCACCCTGCGGGGTGTCGTCGTCCGTCGTCAGGTGGGGTGCGATGTCCCGCGGATCCATCTTGCCGTCGAGCACCATCTTCACCTGCTCGACGATGGGCATGTCGATCTCCGCCTCGCGCGCCAGCTGGAGGATCGGCGCGACGGACGCGAGCCCCTCTGCGGTCTGCTGCATCTGCTTCACCACGTCCTGGAAGCTGTATCCCTGTCCGAGCAGACGCCCGGCGGTGTTGTTGCGACTCAACGGGGACTGGCATGTGGCGATGAGATCGCCGAGACCCGCGAGACCCTGGAGAGTCTCCGGATGCGCGCCGTTCGCCACGGCGAAGTCGGTCATCTCCACCAGTCCGCGGGTGATGATCGACGCCTTGGTGTTCTCGCCATAGCCCACGCCGTCGACGATCCCGATCGCGACCGCGATCAGGTTCTTCAGGACGCCGCCGAACTCGGTCCCGATCACGTCGGTGTTCACGAAGGTGCGGAAGTAGCTGTTCCGTGCTGCGCGTGCGACGATCTCCGCCGTCTCCTGGCTCCGCGAGGAGATGACGGCTGCGGTCGGCTGCTCACGGGCGATCTCGAGCGCGAGGTTCGGCCCGGACGCCACGGCCACGCGATCGGGGTCGCAGCGCAGCTCCTGCTGGATGACCTGACTCATCCGCAGCCCGGTGCCGCGCTCGACACCCTTCATGAGGCTGATGATCTTCGTGTCGCTGTCGGCGATCAGCGGCCGCAGCGCCTTCAGGTTCTCCCGCAACGACTGGCTCGGCACGGAAAGGTAGACCTGGTCGACGCCGTCGAGCGCGGTCGCGAGCTCATGCGTCGCAGCCATGGTGCGTGGAAGGTTGATCCCTGGCAGGTAGCGGGAGTTCCGCTTGCCCTCGTTGATCTCCTGCGCGAGCTCGGCTCGGCGCGCCCACATCGTCACCTGCGCGCCGCCGTCGGCGAGGATCTTCCCGAAGGTCGTGCCCCAGCTGCCCGCGCCGATCACGGCGACTCGTGGACCGACCGGCGCGGTTCTCTTAGGAGTCAAGGCGTCCCGTCTCCTTCTGGCCGTAGGTTGCGGGATTCCAACGTTCGGCCGGTGCCTTCTCGTCGCGGATCTCCTCGAGGAGCGCCGTGATCGCGTTCATGAGCCGAGTGGTCGCTTCGTTGAGGGCTGCCGGCTCCCCGGCGCGCCCTCGCAGATCGGACACGTCGACCGGGTCGCCGATGAGCACCGTCACGGGCTTGCGCAGCGGCCAGAGGCTCAGACCCTTCTGGTAGCGCCCCATGATCTCCTGCGTGCCCCACTGTGCCATCGGGATCAGCGGGATGCCGTCGGCGAGTGCCAGTCGCACCGCGCCCGACTTGCCGCGCATCGGCCACAGGTCGGGATCCCGCGTCAGCGTGCCTTCCGGATAGACGATCACGCCGCGGCCGTGCTCCACGAGCTCTTCCGACTGCTTCATCGTCTGACGCGCGGACGCCGCAGAAGACGTCCGGGCGACGGGGATCATGCCCGTGCGGTGCAGGAACCAGCCGAGAACGGGAACCTTGAACAAGCTCTCCTTGGCCATGAACCGCGGCGCACGACCGGCACGCCACACGGCGACCGCGACGATCAGCGGATCGAACTCCGAGTAGTGGTTGGGCGCCAGGATGTAGGAACCCTGCTGCGGCAGCTTCTCGGCCCCGCGGATCCGGATCTTCGCGATCAGCGACACCGGGGGGATGACGAGCGCCGCGAGCGGCCAGAAGATGCTCGGACGCTTCGTCTCCGATGAACGGGACGTCACGGCGGTCACCGGATGACGTCGAAGTCGGCGCCGAGCGCGTCGAGCTTGGCGAGGAACTTCTCATACCCCCGGCTCAGGATGTCGACACCCGACACCTTCGATTCGCCCGTGGCCGTCAGGGCTGCGATCACGTGGCTGTATCCCCCGCGAAGGTCGGGGACCACGATGTCAGCACCGTGCAGCGGTGTGGGGCCGGTGATGACGGCGGCCTGTTCGAGGTCGCGACGCGGCACGCGGCGCGGTCCGTCCTGCAGACCCCGGGGGTGCACGACGATGTCGGCACCCATCTTCACGAGCGCGTCGGTGAAGCCCATGCGGTTCTCATACACCGTCTCGTGCACGACCGAGCGACCGTGCGCCTGGGTCAGTGCGACCACGAGCGGCTGCTGCCAGTCGGTCATGAAGCCGGGGTGCACATCCGTCTCGATCACGACCGGCTTGATGTCGCCGTCGCGACGGAACAGGATGCCGTCCTCCTGGATGTCGAACCAGCCGCCAGCCTTGCGGAAGATGTTGAGGAAGGTCAGCATCTCCTGCTGCTTGGCGCCGCCGACGAAGATCTCACCGTCGGTGGCCAGCGCTGCGGAGGCCCACGATGCGGCTTCGTTGCGGTCGAAGATCGAGCGGTGGTCGTAGCCGCGGAGCTTCTCCACGCCTTCGATCACGATGACCCGGTTCGGCTCGTAGGAGATGATCGCGCCCATCTTCTGCAGCACCGCGATCAGGTCCATGATCTCGGGCTCGATGGCCGCGTTGCGCAGCTCGGTGACGCCTTCGGCGCGGACCGCGGTCAGCAGCACCTGCTCGGTCGCGCCGACGCTCGGGTACGGGAGGTGGATGTTCGCGCCGTGCAGGCGGGTGCCCCCGGTCGAGAGGCGGATGCCGCTGGGGAGCTTCTCGACGATGGCGCCGAACTTGCGCAGTGCGTCCAGGTGGAAGTCGATCGGACGGTCGCCGATGCGGCAGCCGCCGAGGTCGGGGATGAACGCCTGGCCGAGACGGTGCAGCAGCGGGCCGCAGAACAGGATCGGGATGCGCGATGCCCCCGCGTGCGCGTCGATCTCCTCGAAGTGCGCGGACTCGACATCGCTCGGGTCGAACACGAGCGAACCGGGCTCATCGCCCTCTGAGACGCGGACGCCGTGTACTTCGAGCAACGACCGCACGACGGCCACATCGCTGATCGCCGGCACATCGCGCAGGGTGCTCACGGTCTCGCCGAGGAGCGAGGCGACCATGGCCTTGGTGGCCAGGTTCTTCGCGCCCTTGACGTCGACGCGTCCCCGGAGCGGGCGTCCGCCGCGAATGGCGAGGACGTCTCCGGTGAGTGCAGGGACTCCGTCCGGAAGAGCGTCGCGCACAGGTGTCGTCATTCGGAGCCTCACTTCATCTACGGATCTCGGGGGCGGGTTGCCCCTGGCTCCCCCGCCCCCACCGTCTACTGAACGGGAAGGGTTCGGGGCCGCCACGACTCGCGACGGGCCTCGAACTGCGCGATCTTGTCTTCGTTGCGCAGCGTGAGCCCGATGTCATCGAGCCCTTCGAGGAGCCGCCATCTAGTGTAATCGTCGATCCCGACCTCGGCCTGGACGTCACCGATCGACGCGGTGCGCGCCTCGAGGTCGACGGTCATCTGCGCACCGGGATTCCGGTCGATCTCGGCCCAGAACCGCTCGAGATCCTCTTCCGAGATCGTCGCGGCGAGCAGGCCCTGCTTGCCCGCATTGCCGCGGAAGATGTCGGCGAAACGCGGGCTGAGCACGACCTTGAAGCCGAAGTCGCGCAACGCCCACACGGCGTGCTCACGGCTGGAACCGGTGCCGAAATCAGGACCGGCGACGAGCACGGAGGCACCCTGGAAAGACGGCTGGTTGAGCACGAACTCGGGGTCCTGGCGCCAACCGTGGAACAGCGCGTCTTCGAAGCCGGTCTTCGTGACGCGCTTCAGGAACACCGCAGGGATGATCTGGTCGGTGTCGACGTTCGAACGCTTCAGCGGAGCGGCGATGCCGGTGTGGGTGGTGAACTTCTCCATGGGTCAGAACCCTTCCGTCAGGTCGCTCGGGCTGGACAGGGTGCCGCGGATCGCCGTCGCAGCGGCGACGAGGGGCGACACGAGGTGAGTGCGCCCTCCCTTGCCCTGACGACCCTCGAAGTTGCGGTTCGATGTCGATGCGCAGCGCTCCCCCGGGGCCAGCTGATCGGGGTTCATGCCCAGGCACATCGAACAGCCGGCGAAGCGCCACTCCGCACCGAAGTCCTTGATCACCTTGTCCAGGCCCTCGGCCTCGGCCTCCAGGCGCACTCTGGCGGATCCGGGCACCACCATGACGCGGACGCCATCGGCCTTCTTCTTGCCCTGGATGATCGATGCGAACGCGCGCAGATCCTCGATGCGACTGTTGGTGCACGAGCCCATGAAGACCGCGTCGACCGGCACCTCCTTGAGAGGAGTACCCGGAGTCAGATCCATGTACTCCAGGGCACGCTCGGCGGCCGCGCGCTCGTTCGGGTCGGCGATCTCGGCGGGATTCGGAACCGCGGCGGAGAGCGAGCTGCCCTGTCCGGGGTTGGTACCCCACGTCACGAAGGGCTCCAGCTCGTCGGCGTCGATGAAGACCTCCGCGTCGAACGTCGCCCCGTCGTCGGTCGGGAGCGTGCGCCAGTAAGCGACGGCATCGTCCCAGTCCTGGCCCTTCGGGGCGTGCGGGCGGCCCTCGAGGTAGGCGAAGGTCGTCTCGTCCGGCGCCACCATCCCGGCGCGGGCACCGGCCTCGATCGACATGTTGCAGATCGTCATGCGACCCTCCATGGAGAGCGCTCGGATCGCACTGCCGCGGTACTCCAGGACGTAGCCCTGACCTCCTCCGGTCCCGATCTTCGCGATCACGGCCAGGATGATGTCCTTCGCCGTGACGCCGGCACGCAGAGTGCCCTCGACGTTGATG
Source organism: Microbacterium sp. CCH5-D1 (assembly GCF_001557335.1). Taxonomy (NCBI): domain Bacteria; kingdom Bacillati; phylum Actinomycetota; class Actinomycetes; order Micrococcales; family Microbacteriaceae; genus Microbacterium; species Microbacterium sp. CCH5-D1. Next base: position 96,344 of record NZ_LSJW01000243.1, on the reverse strand, counting down.
GCCATCGTCTTGAAGGGCTTGAGCGGAAGCGTCTGGGTCGCCATGACGTGCTCGACCTCGCTGGTGCCGATGCCGAACGCCATCGCACCGAACGCGCCGTGGGTGGACGTGTGCGAGTCACCGCAGACCACGGTGATCCCGGGCATCGTCAATCCGAGCTGAGGACCGACGACGTGCACGATCCCCTGCTCCGCATCGCCGAGCGAGTGCAGACGCACACCGAACTCGGCAGCGTTGCGTCGGAGCGTCTCGATCTGCGTCCGGCTGGTCAGGTCGGCGATCGGCTTGTCGATCTCCCACGTCGGGGTGTTGTGGTCCTCGGTCGCGATCGTCAGGTCGAGGCGCCGCAGTGGACGCCCCTCGCTGCGCAGGCCGTCGAACGCCTGCGGGCTGGTGACCTCGTGCACGAGGTGGAGGTCGATGTAGATGAGGTCGGGCTCCCCGTCCTCGCCCTTCACGACGAGGTGGTCGTCCCAGACCTTCTCGGCGAGTGTCCTGGGGCGTGCGGAATCCGCACCGGCAGTGGTGGTCATGGCGTGTCTCCTGTGGCTGGCGGTTCGGCCCACGATGGACTCCGCGACGAGGAGGGGCTCAGAACGAGGTCTCGTCGCGGCGCCTAAGAAGAAGGAGCACGGTCCGCATGACGTCAGATTACCACCGCTCCGACATGCCCCGACCCGTCATGACACTCTGAGGACACCCGCACCAGCTGCGCATCGACCGACCGAGAGGCACCGCATGACCGTCGACACCGCCCGCTTCGCCACCCGCGCGGTCCATGCGGCGAGAAGCAGAGAGACGGCCGCCTCTCGGGCCACGCCGATCTACCTCACTGCGGGCTTCGAGTTCGACGACTTCGACCACGCGGCGGATCATTTCAGCACCGGTACCGGATTCGGGTACACCCGAACGGGGAACCCCACGGTGCGCGCGGTGGAGCGCCAGCTCGCCGCTCTCGAGTCGGGGGCGGACGCGGTTCTGGTCGCGAGCGGGCAGGCCGCCGTGGCGACGGCTCTGCTCACCGTCGCGGGTGCCGGCGATCACATCGTCTCCTCCACGCACATCTACGAAGGGACGAGGGGTCTCTTCCTCGACAACCTGGCCCGACTCGACATCGAGACCACGTTCATCGACGACATCTCCGACCCGGAGGCCTGGCGTGCCGCGATCCGCCCGAACACGCGGGCACTGTTCGCGGAGTCGCTCGCGAACGCCCGCAACGACGTTCTCGATGTGCGCGGCGTCAGCGACATCGGCGACGAGCACGCGATCCCGCTGATCGTCGACAACACGCTGGCGACGCCGGCGCTGCTGCGTCCGATCGAGCATGGTGCGGCCATCGTGGTGCACTCCGCTTCGAAGTTCCTCGCCGGGCACGGATCCGTCCTCGGCGGTGTGATCGTCGACGACGGCCGTTTCGACGCAGACCTCGCCGGCCACAATGCACCCCACCTGGTCCTTCCCGGTCGTGGTGACACGCCCAGCGTCTTCGCCCGCCACGGCGGACGCGCACGGATCGGGTACGCGCGAGAGTCCGTGGCCCCGCGATTCGGCGCTTCCCCCTCGCCTCTCAACGCCTTCCTGATCGGGCAGGGCGTGGAGACCCTGGGGCTGCGTGTGGAGAGGCAGTCACGGAATGCACTGCAGATCGCGCAGTGGCTGGAGCAGCACGCCGAAGTCGAGAGCGTGGACTACGTCGGGCTCCCCTCCCACCCGGATCACGAACTCGGGCGACGGTATCTCGATGGTGGCTCCGGCTCGATCTTCACGTTCACGTTGCGAGGAGGGCTTCCGGCGGCTCGAAGATTCGTCGAGCACGTGCAGGTCTTCACGCACATGACCCACATCGGCGACGTGCGCTCTCTGGTGCTGCACCCAGGAACGACGAGTCATGCCCAGCGCACCGAAGAGGAGCGCGAGGTCCTCGGCGTCCGTCCGGGAACTCTGCGACTCTCGATCGGCATCGAGGACGTGGACGATCTCATCTCCGACCTGTCCCACGTGCTGCAGCACGTGCGGGAGACGGTGGCATGAGCCGCCCACAGCACTTCGGCTGGTTCCTCGCGCGCGGCTTCGGGCCGCAGGGGTGGGGCTACCCCGCGCTCGATTGGGACTACGACTGGACGCGCCCCGACGTCTATCAGCACGCCGCACGCACGCTCGAACAGGCGGGGTTCGATCTCGTCATCATCGAGGATGCGCCGTCGCTGGGATCGCCCTCGACGATCGACCTGCGCGTGCGGCATGCGTTCGGCGGCCCCAAACACGACCCTCTTCTCCTCGCGCCCTACCTCTTCCAGGCCACCAGGCACCTCGGCGTGGTGCCCACCGTCAACCCGGCGGCCTACCTCCCGTACACCGCGGCGCGGCAGTTCGCGACGCTGCAGCACCTGAGCGGACACCGGCTGGGCCTCAACGTCGTCACCGACACGGGCAGCGCACGGCACTTCTCCGACGCGGCGCAGCTCGGTCACGACGAGGCATACGACCGGGCAGAGGAATGGCTCTCCGGTATCCGCGCCCTGTGGCGCAGCTGGGATGACGGCGCCTTGATCGCCGACCGTGAGACCGGTGTCTTCGCGGACGGCAGCCGGCTGCGGGCCACCGAGCATCGCGGCGAGTACTTCGCCTTCGACGGGCCGCTGAACGCCGTGCCCTTCACCGACGGGGATCCCGCGATCGTCTCACCCGGCGGTTCCGGCCGCGGGCTCGGCTTCGCAGGCGCCAACTCCGATGTGCAGCTCGCGCTCGCTCCGTTGCACGAGAAATCCGTGCGAGAGTATCGCGCCAAGGTGCACGATGCCGCGCTCGCGAAGGGAAGGCGACCCGAGGACATCAAGATCCTCTTCGCCATCCAGCCCGTGATCACGTCGTCGAGCGAGGAGGCCGATCGGATCGTCGCGGCGTCGGCGCAGCCCGACGATTCCGCCCTCGTCCAGATCGCGCGCAAGCAGTCGAGCGACCTCGAGACCGATCTGACCTCCCTCGACCTCGACGAGCCACTCGACATCTCCATCTTCGGAGCGCACGTCTCCCGTGGGAGCATCCAGCGTCTGGTCGGCGATCGCGACCAGGATGCCCCGTTGCGCGCTCACCTCACAGCCCTCGCCCGCACCGGCAGGATCACGGACCGTACGGGGTTCGTCGGGACCGCGCACGAGTTCGCCGATCTGATCGAGGAGCTCGGCGAATGGGGCAACGACGGCGTGCTGCTCTGGGGCGACTTCCATCCGGTGACCCTCCACCGCACGCTCGACGAGCTCGTCCCCGTCCTGCGTCGACGCGGCATCCTCCGGCGCGAGTACGCGGAGGGCGGCCTGCAGGCGAACCTCCACCAGTTCTGACCGATTCCGACCGAGCCTCACCAACCCCGCGAGCCGGGAACGCCCTTGAAGGGGCCGACGACCCACGAGGTGACCCAGCCGCCGTAGAACCCGCCCGGCTGCGGAGAAGCGACCTCGTCGCCGACGGTGCACTCATCCATCTGCCCCGCGTACACGGCGACCCGATCGGACAGGATCTCGAACCCGCGAGCCGGCTGCGGGTAGGTCCAGGCGGCTCCTGGGCGCACCGTGTCGCCGGCGCGCACATCGAAGTATCGTGCGGAGCCCTTGAACTCGCAGAACGACGAGCCGGCGGCGTCGACGAGAGCACCGGGGACGAAGTCCGCGATCGGAAGATAGTAGACCGGAGGATGACTCGTCTCCAGCACGCGGACGGCGTCCACCGTGTCGGCGATCAGCTGGCCGCCGAGCCGGATGGTGATGCGCACCACGACTGCCTCGACACGCGGTGGCCTCGGGTAGTCCCAGACGGATTCCTGCCCAGCGGCGGGGACGATGGGGCGCGGCGTGTGCATCTGCTCACCCTACGTCTGCTCGCGATATGTCGCGCGATGCCGTGCCACGTCATTCGACGGGGGTCGTGGTCCTCGCCGCCCGCTTCTCACGCGCGGAGGCGATGAGGCTCGCGACCGTGGCGATGGTCATCGACGCCAGGATCACGCCGAGCGAGACCATGTTGCTGATGTCGGGGACCCATTCCACGTGCTCCCCGCCGTTGATGAACGGCAGTTCGTTGACATGCAGGGCGTGCAGGATCAGCTTCACGCCGATGAAGCCGAGGATGACGGCGATGCCGTAGTGGAGGTAGCGCAGGCGATCGAGCAGATCGCCGAGCAGGAAGTACAGCTGACGCAGACCCATGAGCGCGAAGATGTTCGCCGAGAAGACGAGGAAGCCGTTCGTCGTGATCTCGAAGATCGCGGGGATCGAGTCGATCGCGAAGATCAGGTCGGTCACACCGATCGTGATGAAGACGATCACCATGGGCGTCCACATCCGCTTGCCGTCGACCGTCGTGCGGATCTTCGAGCCGTCATAGGTCTCGCTGATGTCGACTCGACGACGCAGCAGACGGACGATGAAGTTCTCGCGCTGCACCTCTCCCTCGTGGTCACCCTCCGGCATCGCCTGACGGATCGCGGTCCAGATGAGGAACGCGCCGAAGATGTAGAAGATCGGCGAGAAGTTCTCGACGATCGCGACACCGGCCAGGATGAAGAGCCCGCGCAGCACCAGCGCGATGATGATGCCGATCATGAGCACCTGCTGCTGCAGGCGCCGCGGTACGGCGAACTGCGCCATGATCAGCACGAACACGAACAGGTTGTCGATCGAGAGGCTGTACTCCAGTGCCCACCCGGTGATGAAATCGCCCGCGTTCTGCCAGCCGCCGACGTTGCCGAGGAGCACCGCGAACAGCAGCGCGAGGCCGACGTAGAACACGACCCAGAGGGTGGACTCCTTCGTCGACGGGATGTGCGGCCGAAGCCGGATGAGCAGCAGGTCACCGATCAGGATGATCGTGAGGACGACCATCGAGGTGATCTCGAACCAGACGGGGATTTCCAAGGGCGCACTGGACCTTTCGCGGAGGGGTCGGGAAGGAGTCGAAAGTCTCTCCCCCGCACGGATGTGCGTCGCGCGCCCGGAGCAACGATGACGGTGCTCGTGATGACGGACGCGTGTTTGCGGGATACTCCCTCTCGCCCGGGCAATGCTACCCGAGGCACGGGGCGAGCGGGAACGGGTTGCATTCGAATCTCATCCGCCCGCTCGGCATGGACCACCGATCTGAGACGATGGGGCGGCGATCGACACTCTCCTCGTGAGAGACACCGAACGGAACCAGGATGCCCCTGCACACAGATGATCAGAGATGGGCGGCGCAGGCCGCGGGCGGCGACGAGAGCGCCTTCCGCGAGCTGTACCGCGCTCACGTGCGACCCGTGTACTGGATCGCTCAGGGAATCCTCGCCTCGTCGGCGGATGCCGAGGACGTGACACAGGAGACGTTCGTCGTCGCCTGGCGGAAGCTGCCCGACCTCGAACTCCGGGGCGAGTCGATCCTTCCGTGGCTCGCCACGATCTGCCGGTTCCAGGCGGCGAATCGGCTCCGGCAGCGTCGGCGAGACCAGGCGCACACCGCCGAGGCCGTCGACGAGACACTGCTGGCGGACACGGTGAGCGTCGAGGAACAGGTCATCACCGCGGAGCTCGCGGCGCGGATCACCCGCGAGGTGGGCACGCTCAGCGAGTTGGATCGTGAGGTCTTCCGTCTGTGCGCCACGGAGGGATACGCCTACCAGGTCGCTGCGGATGAGCTCGGGGTGACGCACGCCGTCGTCCGGAACCGTCTCTCACGAGTGCGCACGCAGCTGCGAGGCGCCGTGACCGAAGCGAGGGACGCATGAACGACCAGACCACCAGCGGCGACCTGCCAGAGCTCTCGGACGAGACCATCGCCCGCATCGAAGATGCCGTGTTCACAGAGATCGCCGCAGAGCGGGCGCGGGCACCGCGCACCGCGAAAGAGACGCGGTCGCGGCGACGCGGCTGGCTCACGGCAGGCGGTATCGCTGCAGCCTTCGCTGTCGGAGTTCTCGTGACCCCGCCCATCCTCAGCGCGGTCGGCGGGGCGAGCTCCGTCACCGCCGACGGCGTCAGCATGTCCGAAGACTCCGCCACGGATGCCGCACCGTCGGGTCCCGAGCGGATCACGGGTCTGACCGCCGAGTCGGCACCGGACGGCGCTCTGAGCCCGGACGCGAGCGCGGGTGTGCTTCCCGGCGTTGCGGCGAACGACAGCGGTCGCGAGATCATCGCCACGGCGCAGGCGACCGTTCAGGTGAAGGACATCTCCGAAGCAGCAGCTGAGATCGCCGCTCTCGCCGAGGAGCACGGCGGCTACGTCGAGAGCACCGAGATCGGGAAGTCGGTCGCCGTCGACGGCTCGTCCGAGCCCGTTCCAGATCCCGCAGACTCGGCATACGGCTGGATCAGCATCCGAGTGCCATCCGCCGACCTCCCGAAGGCGATCGCCGCACTCGACGACACCGGCGAAGTACTCTCCTCTTCCACCTCGAAGCAGGATGTGACCTCCGTCGCGATCGACCTGCAGGCCAGGGTCGACTCCACCAAGGCGTCCGTCGAGCGGCTCACGCAGCTGATGGCGCAGTCGGGCAGCGTGTCCGAGCTGATCGAGGCCGAGGTGGCGCTCACCGACCGTCAGGCGCAGCTCGAATCGTACGAACAGCAACTCGCCGCGCTCGACGACCAGGTCGCCATGTCGTCGCTGCAGGTGCAGCTGACGAAGGCGACCGCACCGACGACTGCCGACCCTGCGGGCTTCGGGGACGGTCTGATGGCGGGATGGAACGGACTCGTCGTGTCGCTGAATGCTCTGGTGATCGCGGTCGGCTTCCTCCTCCCCTGGCTCGCGATCGCGGGCGCCGTCGTGCTGCTCGTCTGGCTCATCCGCCGCGCCCGGCGGCGCCGGCGTCGTCGCGACCAGCAGGTCCCGTCCCATCCCGAGGCCGCCGAAGGCAACTGATCGCCCGACGTGGAATGGGCCGGTTCTCCTGACGTGAGGAACCGGCCTGTTCCTTGATTTTCCGCGGTATACAAGAACCCTTGTGCGTTTGACGCCGTGAGCCTAGCGTCGTCTTCCGTGGAAGACATCTCCGTTATCACCGCTGTGCACCATCCGCTGCGCCGCCGCATCTACGACTATCTGCTCCTGTACGGAACGGCACAGGTCACGGCGATCGCCCGCGCGCTGGACAGTCAGGTCGGCAGCATCAGCCATCACCTTCGCATGCTGGAGCGCTCCGGCGTCGTCGAACGCGCCCCTGATCCCGACGGAGACAAGCGCACGAGCTGGTGGAGAGTGGCACGTCGGGGTCTCACCTGGTCGACAGACGATTACGCGGACTCGCCCGCCGATGCCCTCCTCGCCCGTGAGGCGCAGCGTCAGGGTATCCGTATGCAGATCGACCGGCTCCAGCGCTGGCATCGCCATCGTCATGACCCCGCATACGCCGAGTACGACGGATCCAACACGGAGACCACGGCGTGGGCCTCACCCGACGAGCTACGGGATCTCTCCGCGCGGCTCCTCGAGACGATCAGGGAGTGGCAGGACGGCATCGATCTCGACGACGGCCGACGCCGTGCTCCGGTCTTCGTGTTCGCGCACGCGTTCCCGACGGAGCCCTGATGTCCGCCGTCAGCGACCCGGAGGAGATCGTCGCCCCTCCCCCTTTCCGTCGCGATCGTCTCGTGCACGCCTGGATCGGAGTGAAGGCGCTGTCGGATGCCGGCGATGCGCTGTGGACCATCGCGCTCGCCTGGACGGCCGTCCAGGTGGCCTCCCCCGCTGTCGCCGGTCTGATCGTCGCTGCCGGTACCGTGCCGCGTGCCGTGATCCTGCTGTTCGGAGGGGTGATCGCCGACCGCGCCGACCCGCGCCGCATCATGCTCGTGTTCAACGTGCTGCGCGTGGGCGTGCTCGTCGCCGTGGCGCTGTGGGTGCTCGCCACCCCGCCCACCGTCTCGGTTCTGCTGTTCGCGGCGATCGCGTTCGGGGTGTGCGACGCGTTCTACGAGCCGTCCGCCGGGACGATCGCCCGTCAGCTCGTGCGAGCCGCCGACCTTCCCTCCTACGGCGCAGCAGCTCAGACGGCCTCGCGGCTGGGGACCATGGGAGGGGCGGCGATAGGCGGATTCATCGTGGCCCATGCCGGCCTTGCGGGAAGCGCGTCCGTGAACGCCCTGACCTTCACACTGGTCGTCGCCTTCATCGCGATCTGGCTCCGCCCGCGCTTCCGCCTCGCCAGAGCGGAGAAGGAGTCGGCACTGCGCGGGATCGCACGCGGGTTCGCGCACCTCGCCGAGAATCCCACGACCCGCACGCTCGTGATCGCCCTCTCCGGGCTCAATCTGGCGGTCGGCCCAGCGATCGGAATCGGACTCGCCCTCCGCGCCCATGCGGAGGGGTGGGGCGCGCAGGCCGTCGGACTCTTCGAAGCGCTGCTCGGGCTCGGTGCAGCGCTCGGCGCGATCTCCGTCGCGAAGTGGCGTCCGAGCCACGAGGCCCGCGGCGGGTTCCGAGCGCTGGTGCTTCAGGGCGCCGGGATCATCGCGCTCGGAATAGGGCCGGCGTGGAGCGTCGCTGTGGCGGCCTTCGTCATCGGCGCGACAGCTGGTTACGCATCGGTGCTGTTGAGCGCGACGTTCTCGGCCACCGTCGACACCGCCTACCTCGGCCGGATGAGTTCGCTCACGCGCCTCGGCGACGACTGTCTGATGCCGCTGGCGATGGCCGGATTCGGTGCTCTCGCGTCGTCGACGGCGCTCTGGGTGCCGTTCGCACTCTTCGGAGGAGCCATGATGGCGCTGATGATCCTGCCCCTGAGCAACCGTTCATTCCGGTCGCTGTCGTTGAGGCCCGCTGTATGAGCGACGACCACCCTGGGAAACGAGAAAGCCTCCGGCGAACCGGAGGCTTTCTCTGTTGTGTGACCCCAGCGGGATTCGAACCCGCGTTACCGCCGTGAGAGGGCAGCGTACTAGGCCGCTATACGATGGGGCCGTCTGGCGGAATGCTTCCGTTCCGCGACAACCGTTCAAGTATGCCACGGCGATTCTCACTGCGCCAAATCGACGCCTCCCCGTCACGAATCCCGGGCGTGGCGCACCGGATCCGTTTGCCGTGCGCGTTCCGAAGGAGTTGACTCTTCCCATGCGCGTCACCAAGTTCGAACATGCCGCCCTCCGTATCGATGCGAACGATGAGACCCTCCTGGTCGATCCCGGGTCGTTCACCGCTCCGCTGAACGACCTCACCGATCTGGTGGCCATCGTGATCACCCATGAGCACCCGGACCACTGGACATCCGAGCACTTCGACCGCCTCCTGCGCGACGCACCGGGGACGCCGATCTTCGCGCCGGCCGGTGTCGCCCGCGCCGCCGAGGGCTACGACATCACGGTCGTCAACCCCGGGGACTCGGTGGAAGTCGGCAGCTTCACACTGCGGTTCTTCGGCGGCACCCACGAGGTCATCCACTCCTCGCTTCCGACGGTCGAGAACGTCGGCGTGCTGATCAACGACGAGCTCTACTACCCCGGCGACTCGTACGCGGTCCCTGAGGGCGTCTCCGTCGGCACCCTCGCCGCTCCCCTCGGCGCACCCTGGCTGAAGATCGGCGAGGCCATGGACTATGTGCTGGCTGTCGCGCCGCGCCGGGCGTTCGGAACCCACGACATGACGCTTTCCGTGATCGGCAAGAACATGCATCGTCAGCGGCTGCAGTGGGCGACCGAACAGGGCGGCGGCGAGTTCTTCGTGCTGGAACCCGGCGACTCCCTCGACCTCTGAAACATGGTCGACTCCCCCGCCGCGGAGCTCACCCTGGACGAGCACGGCGTGAGACGGCTCGTTCGGACGGTGGCTCCCGAGCTCGGCGACCTCCCGCTGACGCGCTTCGCGGAGGGCTGGGACAACGTCACCTGGCGTCTCGGATCGGACCTCGCCGTGCGCATGCCCCGCCGGCTCAGGGCAGCGCCGCTCATCCGTCACGAGCAGCACGCACTCCCCCTCTTCGCGATGCATCTCGCAGCCGTGAACATCCACACGCCTCTACCGGTGTTCGCAGGCGCCCCGACGCCGGAGTTCCCCTGGCCCTGGTCGATCGTGCCCTGGCTGCCGGGGAGGCAGGCGCTCGGGCTCCCCCGCCGCGACAACACCTCGTGGGCCTCCGAACTCGCGACAGCCCTCCGCCTGCTCCACCGCGAAGCGCCCGCCGACGCACCCGTGAACCCTGTGCGCGGCGTCCCGCTGGTGGCACGCGACCAGAGCATCAGAGATCGACTCGCCGAACTGACCGCAGCGATCGCCACGCCTCTCGGAGAACTCTGGTCAGCGGGACTCGAGGCCGAGCCCGCCACGGAGCCGGTCTGGATCCACGGCGACCTGCATCCCGGAAACATCCTGATCGACGGCGACAGGCTGTCCGCCGTGATCGACTTCGGCGACGTGACCTCCGGCGACCCCGCCTACGACCTCGCAGCAGGATGGCTCGCCTTCGACGCCGAAGGTCGACATGTCTTCCGCCGAGCCACCGGCGGAAGGTACGACGACGCGACCTGGGTCAGGGCACGAGCCTGGGCTGCGGCCATGGCCGCGATCCTCTGCCACTCGAGCGATGATCGCGCGGATCTGCGCGCGCTCGGTCAGCAGACGGCCGCCGAACTGATCAGCTGACCGAAGCTGCACGCACACGGAGATCGCGCGCGAGATGGTCCCGCTGCTCCATCACGAGCCGCCGGAGGGCGGCAGGCGCTGCCGGATTCGCGGCCAGCCACGCATCCACCGGCTCCACCGACTCCGACGCGGGGAAGAGCCCGATGACCAGGCGCCGCGCGATCTCGATGCTGCGCTCTGACCAGGCTCGGCCGATCCGCACGAAATACTCGTCGTCGAACTCGGAGATGAGATCACGGCGTCCCCCCGCACGGAAGCCGCCGATCACCGCATCGAGATGATCATTGCTGAGCGAGAGGTCGTTCCACGCGGAGTCCCATGCGTCGCGCCGCACATCCGCGTCGGGCCGTGAGGCACGGGCGCGCCGTGCAGCCGTGCGTCCGTCGCCGGTGTCGTCCCGCTCCTGCTCCGCCGTCACGTCTTCGTCATCAGCCTGCCCCACGGTCACGAGCGCGGTGAGGAGCTGCCAGCGCAGGTCGGGGTCGATCACGAGCCCCTCCGGGACATTCCCCTCCAGCAGCGCGCGCACCTCTTCGTGACGACGATCGTCGAAAGCGGACGCGGTCGCGAACGCTCGGGCCCAGGAGAGCTGCGCGTCGCTGCCGGCATCGGCGGCCTCCAGTGCGCTCCACACCGTGTCGGTCCAGCGGCGCTGCTCCTCGTCGCGACTCGCGTCCGGCACGAAGTGACGGATCGTGTAGATCGCGTTCGGCAGCACGCCCGTCAACAGCCCGATGTTGGACTCGTCCGCCGCATGGCTGCGCACGATTCGGAGGTAGCGCAGCGCGTCGAGCTCGCCGTCGCGGGTCGCGTTCCACAGCGAGGACCACACGAGGGCACGTGCCAGCGGATCCTCGATCGCGGACAGGGACTCCTCGACCGTGCGGAGGGAGCGTGCGTCCAGACGCGCCTTCACATAAGTGAGGTCGTCGTCGTTGAGCAGCACCAGATCGGCGTCGGGCAGCTCGATCGCGGTGCGCTCACCGATCACGTCGAGCTCCTGCTGCTCGCGACGGAGCACACGACCGTCGAGACGTTCGTACATGCCGATGCGGAGCCGGTGGGGCCTCGGGTCGGTCTGCACCAGGACGGAGCGTCCCTCCTCGTCCGTCTCCGTCGACAGCGTCGACACTCCGGAGGTCTGCAGCCATGCCGCCGACCAGTCGCTCATGTCGCGGCCCGAGACCGCGCTCAGCTGCACCAGGAAGTCGTTCAGCGTCGTGTTGCCGAACGCGTTGGCGGCGAAGTACCGGCGGGCGCCCTCGAAGAATGCGTCATCGCCGACGAATGCCACGAGCTGCTTCAGAACAGCCGCACCCTTGGCGTAGGTGATCCCGTCGAAGTTCAGCTTCGCCGCCTCGAGATCGGTGATGTCCGCGACGATCGGGTGGGTCGTGGGCAGCTGATCCTGCTGATAGGCCCAGGCCTTCCGTCGCGCGGCGAACGTCACCCAGGCGTCCTGGTAGCGCGTCGCCACCGCCGACGCGTGCGCGCCCATGTAGTCGGCGAACGACTCCTTCAGCCAGAGGTCGTCCCACCAGGTCATGGTGACCAGGTCTCCGAACCACATGTGCGCCATCTCGTGCAGGATCGTGTTCGCCCGCGCAGCGCGCTGTGCATCCGTGGCCGCCCCGCGGGAGAGATACGCCTCCGTGAAGGTCACGAGACCCGGATTCTCCATCGCGCCCAGGTTGTACTCCGGCACGAAGATCTGGTCGTACTTACCCCACGGGTACGGGTAGGCGAACGCCTCCGTGAAGAAGTCCAGCCCTTGCCGGGTGACCTCGAGGATCTCGTCCGCGTCGAGGTGCGAGGCGAGCGAACGCCGGACGAGCACGCCGAGGGCGATGTGCTGCTCATCGCGCCGCCACTCGCCGTCGACGCGCGAGTACGGACCGGCAGCGACCGCTGTGATGTAGCTCGAGATCGGCAGAGTCGGGGCGAACTCCACACGCTGCACGCCGACACCCAGGTCGGTGTGCGCAGGCGACTGATTCGAGAGCACCTGCCACCCGGTGGGAGCGTCCACGACGAACGTGTACTCGGCCTTCATGTCCGGCTGCTCGAAGCATGCCATCACCCTGCGCGCGTCCGCCGGCTCGTACTGCGTGTAGAGATAGGTCTCGTCGTCCACAGGGTCATGGAAACGGTGCAGTCCCTCACCGGATCGGCTGTACGCCGCGACCGCCTCGACCCGCACGACGTTGGCGGCCGCGAGACCGGAGAGCGAGATGCGCGCGCCGTCGTAGACGACCTCCTGATCGACGCCGTTCATCGAGACACTCCGGACCTCTTCGCCGATGAAGTCGAGCCAAGTGCTCTCCCCCGTCGCATCGAACTCGAGGGTCGTCACCGTCGGGAACCCGGTACGGGCGCGCTCCGGCGCACCGGTCAGGTCGAGCTCGACGCGGATGCGATGCACGGTGACGGCGGCGGATCGCGCGGCCGTCTCCTCGCGGGTGAGGTTGGCTGTGTCCATGCATCCATCCTGTCACCCGGATGCCCGACGGATCGTCCTCACGCTCACGTCGGTCGGAGCCGGTGTCCGATCGCCGAGTACACCTGTGCGGACGCGTGCGACCGGGCCGCTGCTGCGTCGTCGTCGTGACGTGCGAACGCGATGCGCGACAGGATCGCGTCGCTGCGTGCGACTTCGGCGCGATCTCCGGTCGCCTCCGCGACGCTCCGCGCCTCTTCTGCGTGCCGCTCGGCCTCGGCGAGGAGATGCGGGGACGCGGAGTCGCTCGCCGCAGCGAGGACCAGGATCTCGGCGAGCGAATTCGCAGCCTCGGTGGCGATCAAGGGCGACCCCGCGCGCTCCGACTCCCGGAGGATCCGCTGCGCCGTCGTCCGCGCGCGGTCGGACTGGCCGTTCCGCCCGTCGATCCGGGCGCCGAGGAGTTCGAGATCGGCCGATGTCGCGAACTCTCCTGCGGACTGCAGGGCGCCCATCGCGTCGGCGCACAGTGCACGGGCCCGCAGGTCGTCACCCCGTGCTTCCGCGATGAGCGCACGCGTCCGGCGGACGAACGGCAGCGGTTCACCGTTCGATTCGTCCATCAACTCCTGCAGTTCCTCGTCCGCAGCATCGAGGTGTCCGATCGCGAGGAACAGCAGCGGGCGATTGCCGCGCACGACAGCCACGTTCAGCTCGTCCCCCTCCGCCTTCGCCATGCTCAGCGCAGCGGTGTAGCCCTGCAGCGCCTCCGGGTAGCGGGCGAGGATGCGAAGGGTGTCCGCATGGTTGCCGGTTGCCCGCCCTTCGACGACCCTGTCCCCCGCGTCGCGCGCGTGTGCGATCGCCCGTTCATAGGAGACCAGCGCCTGCTCGAGATGACTCATCCAGCGCTGCACGTTGCCGATCTGGTTCCAGGTGCGGGCGAGAGCCGCGCCCGAAGCGATACGACGCACGCGGTGCAGGATGATGAGCGCTTCGTCCAGCCGCCCGAGCTTCTCCGCGCAGTGCGCCACGCCGAGAGCGATGTCGGGCACCAGGTCGAGGCCGTCTCCGCGGGCTGCCAGATCGTGCAGCTGCAGCGATTCGCTCCAGAGCGACCAGCGGGACAGCACCGGGTGCGATGTGATCGCCAGCCGTTCCACTTCGGAATCGAGACCGTGCTCGCGAGCCGCCGACGCCACCGCGAGCACCGTCCCCACCTCACGCGCGGCGAAGTCGGGATCCTCTTCCATCCGGACCAGCACGGCGGACGCGGAGTCGCGGACGAAGTCCCTGCGGACGGATGACGGGCGGAGGGAGCGCGACCGCTCTGCGGCGAAGGAGAACACCGTGTCGTGCATCCGCACCCGTCCCTGGCGCAGCTCCACGAGGTGCCGGGCATGCAGACGGTGCAGATCGCGTGCGGCGGCGGGGCCTCCGGCTGCGATGAGCACACCTTCCTCCACCTCTCGGTCGAGCAGCGCGGCGTTCGCGAGGAGATCGGCTTCGCCCGTCGGCAGGGATCGTGTCGCCGCCTCCAGAACAGGTCGGATGCGCACGTCGCGTGGCTCATGCTCGAACCGCGATGCCAGGTCCGCGAACGACCACCCCTCGTGTTCACGGATGATCCCGGCGAGCATCACCAGATCGAGCGGCAGGCCACCCGCCACGGTGACGATGCGCCGCAACGCCGCCGCACGCTCATTGCTCCCTCTGATCACGGTCGAGGAGGCCCCGTCGAGGGAGAGGAGGTGATCGAGCAGGCGCTCGGCTTCTGCGTGCGACATCGGCGGGACGACGACCCTCTCCACGCGCAGAGCCGTCGGGGACAGACGCTCCTCGAGGCCCCCGAGGTCGACGCGCGCCGTCACGATGAACCGCACACCGGGAACCAGCAGCGCAGCCAACCGCACCGGGTCACCCGCGTCCTCGATGACGACCGTCAACTCGCGCGCGCTGATCCGCAGCTGCTCACGAAGACGCGGCAGCTCGTAGGGAAGGGAGCGGACTCCGAGAGCCCCCAGCATCCGCCGCAGGACGTCGATCGGATCCGCCGGAGGGCGTTCGGTGTCGGATTCGCGCAAGTGCACGGTGAGCACCGGCGAACGGCCGGCCAGCGCCGAGGCGAGAGTGGTCTTCCCCGCCCCCGGCAGACCGGTGAGAACCAGCACGTCGGCATCGGGAAGAGCGGTCAGCAGCTCTTCGCGTCCGATCTCCGCGCCCGCGGGATCCCGGATTCCGAGTGCCACCTCGACGTGCACCCCCGATCGCGCACCGTTGAGAAGCCGCGCGGTCTCCCGCCACCGCGCAGCCTCCTCGTCGTCGCCCCCGAGCACGCGGACGATATCGCCCACCAGACGATGGTCCACGCGTCGCCGTCCCGGACGGAAGCAGTCGTAGACGGTCACCTT
This sequence comes from Microbacterium sp. CCH5-D1, assembly GCF_001557335.1. Classification (NCBI taxonomy): domain Bacteria; kingdom Bacillati; phylum Actinomycetota; class Actinomycetes; order Micrococcales; family Microbacteriaceae; genus Microbacterium; species Microbacterium sp. CCH5-D1. Next base: position 80,888 of record NZ_LSJW01000243.1, on the reverse strand, counting down.
CGGCGGTTCGGCACCGTGACGCACCCCGCCGATCCGACGGGCGATCTCGGCATACGACGGCGAGCCCGCGTCCACACGCATCCGCCCGAGGCCCAGGCAGAGCTCGTCGAGGGTGCGGGGCACGGGCATGAGTCGAGCCTAGGACACGCGGTCGGCGGGTTCGGCGCCGTGCGTTCGGGCTCGTTCGGACTCCGACGGGCCCGCCCAGCGCACACCTAGGCTCTCTCGACGGAGAGGCCACCCGACCTCCCGGAAGAGGAGAGAATCCCCATGACGACACGTGCAGAGATCGCGGCCAAGCTCGACGACTTCTCGTACCAGAAGCTGAATTTCGGCGGGTTCCTGATGAACAAGCGCGCCAAGAACTCGCATGCCCTGTGGACCCGCACCGCCGACAAGGGCGTCACCGAGCTGGCGCTGCTCGCCACAAGGGACTTCGGCGAGGGGAACGTCTACGACGTCGCCGCCTTCACGCTCGAAGGGGCCATCCCGACCGAGGTCCTCGACGAGCTGAAGCAGCAGGCCGAGGCGCTCGTCGACCGCGTCAATCTGCGTGCACACGGATACGTGTACACCTGCCTGGAGCCGTGGGACGGCGGCGGCACCATCTGGATCTCCAAGAAGCCCGAGTTCCGCGAGCTCAGCCGCCTCGATCAGGGCATCCACGTCGTGCCGATCCAGCGGCTCACCGGTCCGGGCGAGCCCCGGTGGCTCGCCTGGGCGCGCGAGGGCGGACAGCTGAACATCGCCATCGTGTACAAGCCCTGACGTGGCACCCTTCTCGGCCGGTCGGGCCGCCCCACTCGCGACGGCTCGCGGATGGGGCAGCCTGACACTGGTCGCGTCGTCGGTCGCAACGCTCGTCATCGCCGGAGCCCTGGCCTTCTATCTCCTGCCGGTCGGATTCGCGCTGTCCGGGACGACGCTCGTGTACGCCCAGGTCGCGACGATGCTGCTCGGCGCCGCACTCGTCGCGTGGTCGACGATGTCCATCAGTCGGCATCGTCGACGGCGCACCGCCCTCGCCGAGATCGCCGCGGCTTTGGGCTGGCGGTATCGCGCTGACATCGGCGACCACCCGTGGGGCGGCTCCATCGACGAGCAGGTCGATCGCGGCGACCGCACCGCGCAGGACCACCTGGACGCCCGACACAGCGCCGTCCCCTTCGACAGCGTCGAACGCACCTTCGTGGTCGGCGATGGAGAGGGCGCGACGATGCACACCGTGCGCGCTGTCCGCATCCCGCTGCCGTCCGAGGCTCCGAGGATCATGCTCCGGTCGCGGCGCGGTGGCGGGGCGCTCAGCGTGCTCCCTCGGCGTCCGACCGGCCGAACCCGCATCCGGCTCGAGGGGGACTTCAGCGACGTGTTCGACGTATCAGTGCCGCCGGGATACGAGACGGACGCGCTCTATGTGCTCACCCCCGACCTCATGGCGATCCTCGTCGACGAGAGCGCCGACCTCGACCTGGAGATCGTGGACAGCACGTTGCATGTCTACTTCCCCGCCGTCGATCTGACCGATGGGGAGGAACTGCGGCGCTTCCTCACCGTGATCGCGGCGCTTCACGATCGCGTCGGGCGACGAACCCTGCTGTACCGCGACGAGGCCGCGACGCCTCTCGATCCGGGGACCTACCGGCGTGACGGCGACACGCTCGCCGGTCGCGCACGCCACGTCGACACGCGTACCCGGTGGTGGCCCGTGATCGCAGCCGTGGCCACGCCCCTCGTGCCGATGCTCATCGCCGTCGTCTGGCTCCGGATCGCCGGGTGACCTTCCTCGAGATCTCCGGACCACCGAGGAGTCTCCTGATGGCGGTCTCAGGCGTCACGGAGAGGTCGAGCGTCCGTCCGCGTCCGTATTGGCTGAAGACCCGAGGATCGATGTAGCTCGCTCGTGCCACCGCGGTCGTGTTGCCGAGCGCCGTCGCCGCCGCCTGCACGGCAAGGCGCTCTGCCTGACTCCGGTGGTTCCGGCTGTCGAGCTCGCCGATCCGGGCGAGGGCGTCCGCGGCGATGATCGTGCCGTGCAGCGTGCGGAAGTCCTTCGCCGTGAAGGACTCCCCCGTGACCTCCCGGAGATAGGCGTTGACCTCTGCGGGCGTGAGACGCACGCGACGCCGGCCTCGGCGGTACGCGAGCAGGAAAGCGCCCGACTTGCCCGCGGCGAAGTCGGTCAGGGCATCGGCCAGGGATTCATCCGTGATCTCGATCGACGCCGTGCGGCCGCTCTTGGCGGGGAACGACAATGCGACATCACTCCCCGCCACACGCACATCTCGTCGTCGCAGTGTCGTGAGACCGCGGCTGCCGTGTCGCACCAGGTAACGCTCCGACCCGATACGGAGGGCTGCGTCGTCGAGAAGGCGGAAGGCGATGGCGAGGGCGCGCTCCTTCGTCTGCCCCTCCTGGGCCAACGCCCGGGTCACCTGCGCTCTCGCGCGCGGCAGCGCGGCGGCCAGATCGAGGGCGCGCACGAACTTCTTGCGATCTCGGCTCACCCGCCACAGGGGGTGGTACAGGTACTGCTTGCGGTCGGCGCCGTCCACGCCCACCGCCTGAATGTGAGCGAGCGGGTCCGCGGCGATCCACACATCCCGCCATGCGGGTGGGATGACGAGGTCGTTGATCCGCTCGCGATCGGCCTCGGGCGCCGTGTTCCCTGCCGGATCGACGTACCGGAACCCCGATCCCGATCGCACGCGCCGGAACCCCGGATCCTGCCCCGGGACAACTCGGATGAGTTTCGCCATCGTGAGCCCTTCCTCGACTGCCTGCGCTCGAGGATGCCCCGTGGCACGGATCCGTGGAAGGGAGTGGCGCTGTACCCGGCCCCCGTGCTATTCGCTCCCGGCTTCCGCGCGCGGCGCCGCGAAGGCGCTGCGCATGTGGTCGCTGGTGAGGAAGTCGGCGATGCCGATCATGATCAGGCTGAAGACGATCTGCTCCGACACCATCCAGAGCGGGTAGAGCCCGGGGATCGCCGCCATGACGAGCGTGATGACGGGGAAGATCTGCGCGAACAGACGAAGGCGCTGATACGCCCACCGCCAGCCACGCTGTGCACGCCAGGCGAAGTAGAACAGCGTCGCCGTCATCGCGAGCACCACGAGCGTGCGCATCCAGACGGCGAACGAGACCGACTCGCCGTCGACCGCGAGCACCAGCGCGACGACGACGGCCCCGACGCCGATGACGAGCTCGACGATGAGGAGCCAGATGATCCAGGTGAACGCACGCACCGTCTTGGGATGCGTGCGGTCGGTCTCGCTGATGGCGATGCCGGCCTGCCGCCCACCGGCGATCCGATCCAGTCGGAGGAAGAGGGACTCCAGAGCCATCCTCGGAGCCTATTGGGTCGGGAGCCGGTCCGCCTCGTCCGTTCGATGGATGCCGGTGACGCCGTTGGCGGTCGGGGAGACGACCCGCTCGAGGACGATCGCCAGCACTCCGACGGCGAGACTGCCCGCGATCATGACGCCGATGAATCCGGCATCGAGTCCTCCTCCGAGCATCACACCCGCGACGAGCGGCCCGAGGATCGCCCCTCCCTGGAACGCGGCCGAGTTGATGGCGTTGTACCGACCACGCGTGCGATCGGTAGCCAGATCGTTGTAGATCGCGGGAACCGTCGGCTGGAGCATCGTCTCGCCGAAGGCGAAGACACCCATGTAGGCGATCACGCCGATCGCCGAGGCGAGGGTGCCAGGCAGGAATCCGGTCGCCCCGAGGAGCACCCATGACAGCGCCCAGATGAGTGCCATCACCTGCATCACCCGCGTACGACGCTTGCCGGAGATGAGTCTGAGGACGGCGAACTGCAGCAGCACGATCACCGCGGTGTTGACGGCGCACGAGATGCCGACCACCTGCGTCGAGACCTCCGACACCTGTCGGGCGAAGGCAGGGAAGCCCGCCTCCATCTGCCCGTAGCCGATGAACACCGAGAGGAACGTGAGCAGCGTCAGCCAGAGCACGGCGGGGCGACGCAGGATCTCACGATATCCACCGGCGGGCGGTGCGTCTTCTTCGGCCTCATGCTGAGTGCGCACACGTCGGAGCGGGCCCAGGAGCAGGGCGAGGGGAACGAGGCTGCTCGCGGCGTCGACGAGGAAGATCGTGGTGAACGTCGCGGGGTCGCTGACGTCGACGAAGAAGCCTCCGATCACTCCGCCGGCCCCGATGCCGAGGTTGACGAGAGCGAAGTTGACGCCGAAGTACTGCTGGCGCACCTCGCCTTCCACCACCGACGCGATCAGCGCGTTGAAGCCCGGCCACGACACACCGAAGTTCACGCCGATCAGCATGACGGCGATCGCGGCGACGACAGGGTGCGTGGCGAATGCCAGAAGCGCGCACCCCACGATCATCGACAGCAGCCCGACGATCAGCACCCGGCGTGCACCGAACCGATCGATCAGTGTTCCTCCCGGGCCCGTCACCACGAGTCCGGTGATCGCGATGAGGCTCATGAGGGCGCCGGAGACCCCGAGGTCGAACCCACGGACCTCGTGGAAGTAGATGATCGTGAACGGGAGCGTCATGCCGCGTCCGAGTGTCTGGATCGCGACCGTCGACAGCAGCCAGCGCCCCTCCGTTGGCAGGGCGTTCCAGAAGCTCCTCATACCGATCACCTCGACATTCTTCCGGATGCCGGGGACATCGCGATCCACGAGCGGATTGTCCGCCGAGCGTGGTTTCTGCCATCATCGCCAGCATGGCGCTGTCTCTCGACGAATTCCGCACCTCGCTGCAGGACCCCGGTGCCCGGCCGGGCCTTGGCCTCCCCCTCACGGATGCGGAGGCGCAGCAGGTGGCCGCCGACGCGCAGGCGACCCTGAGCTGGTACGAGTACTGGCTGGCCGTGACAGCGCAGGCCGCGCCGCTCGGCACCCACGACTTGGTGCACGCCGCCGCCTTCGCTGCCGCTCCCCCGGCCTATGGCGGCACTCCGCCTGCCGCGGGACCGCATGTCACGCCAGGCGTCGGGCCGGAGAAGAAGAGCCGGGTCGGGCTCTGGGTGACGCTGTCGGTGATCGGCGCACTCCTGCTCATCGCCCTCATCGTCGTGGTCGTCGCCCTCACCACCGCCCGGCACTGGACGAAGGTGGATTCGCCGGAGAAGCCCGAGACCTTCCACAGCGAGGAGTACGAGACCGGCCTCTACCTCGTGGCCGACGACGGTGTGAGCCCGTGCGCCGTCGATCAGGACTGGACCGACTGCATCAACGCGATGGAGGCCCAGTACGCCGGAGCCTGCGCCGGGGTCGAGCTGGTCCCCGCCGCGGCTACCCTCTGCGGACAGCATCGTGCCGAGATCGACCGTATGCGCGCCGAGGACTCGGAGGGATCGGTCGTGGCCTCGCTCGGCGACTTCGGGCACCTCACGCGCACCCCGGAGATCGCGACGCGGCAGGTGTCCAACAACGACTACGAGGCGGCTGTCACCCACGAAGCCGTGTGCTACCTCGGCTTCCTCGGCCAGTGCGAGTAGGCAGGCGGACCCTCCTGCCCCGCACCGCCGCGCTCAGATCGCCGCGTCCGGCAGACCCACCTTCGCCTTCGCCCAGGAGCGCCCGCGGGTGTCCTTGAGGATGTCGTACTCGACGTCGACGTGCGGCTCGATCGCACTGTACTTGTCGTTCGGCGCGCCGATCACGAGCTGGAAGCCGAGTCCACGCCATGCGCCGATCGCGCGCTTCGTGAAGTGGGCATCCGCCTTGATGAGCGCTTCGTCCATGAAGACGGGGGCGTAGCGCGGCCGGGCAGCGCCCGCATCTCCGAGCTGGTAACGCAGCGCTGCTCCCACGATGAACGCGACGAGCTCCTGCGACTCCCCTCCGGACTTCTCGCCGATGTGGTCGTAGAGCGCGACATGCTCCCGCGTCGTCGCTGTGACCCGCTCGGCACTCACGCGCACGTGGTTGCGCACGTCGATGAGCTCGGCGAAGTCGGGGGCCGTACGGCGCATCCGTCCGATCAGACGGCTCATCTTGCGGTACACGGCCTCGCGCTCGGCGTCGGTCTCGGCAGCGTCGATCAGTCCCCGCACCTCGCGGAGCTCGCGGCGGAACCGCTTGCGTGCCTCGCTCTGATTCTCGCGCGGGGTGATCTGCAGACGATGGTCGTCGTCGTAGAACGGCAGCTCCTCCATGATGCGGTTGATCGGGTCGATGCGATCCTTGATCTCGCGGAGCGACCGGCTGAGAGTCGAGTCGAGGCTCGTCAGGTCGTTCCCCGAGAGCTTGAGCAGACTGTCACGCCACTCGGTCTCCAGCTCGTGGAGCCCGTTGGTCTGCAACGCCTCCAGAATGCTCTCGAACTCGCCGACGGACTCGTCGGGGTCCGGCAGGATCGTGAGGTTGTCCCAGCGCTCGAGGAACCCCGTCATCAGTCGCCGCATGCTCTCGCGCTGCTGCTCGTGGGCCTCCGCGGCCTCACGACGGTCCTCGTGCAGGCGCTGAGCGGCGGTCCTGAGCGCGGTGTCCAGGTGCGTGAGCCGCTCCGACGCGGTTACGCTCGCCCCGCTCTCGGCGTGCAGGAAGCGGCCGTCCAGGAACGACGCATGTGTCTCGCCGAGCGAGAGGTCCGTGGCTGCCGCGGAATCGATCACTCTCTGACAGGCGTCGACGTCGTCGGTGACCTGTCCCCAGTGCTCCTGGGTCTGGGCGAGTTCGTTGCTGAGGCGCGCCTCCTCGTCCCGGAGCATGCTCGCGCGAGACCGCAGATCCTCCGCCTGGCGCTTGAGCTGCGCGATCTCGGGGCTGGCTGTCGTGACCTCCGCTTCGACGGAGAGCCAACGTTCCCGTTCGGCCTCGACCGCATCGACATCGATCTGCTCCCACGTGAGGTCCTCGATCTTCGCGAATGCGGTCGATCGTGCCTCGATGCGGTCGAGGGCGGCTTCGGCGTCCTGCGCCGCCGATGCGTAGCCGTCGTGACGATCGGTCAGCAGCCGCAGCTGGTCATCGATCTCGCGAAGCCGACGGTCGTTGGTGAAGCCGAGCACGTTGGCGCGTCCCTGACCGCCGTGGGCTCCCCTGCTGCCCTGCGACACCTGGCCGTTGATGGTGAGCGCCTTCTGATGGGCGTCCAACTGGGACGATGAGTCGACGCACACGTATCCGAACCGGTCCTGCAGCCGCTGCTGGAGCCACCCGGTGAAGGGGGTCGGCAGGTAGTCGAGCCTCCCGGGGAGGGTCTGCGGATCGGCGTTGCGCACCTCGAGGAGTCCGGTGGGGACGCCCTCGTAGTTCAGGCGCTCCGGGGTGCGCGTGGAGTTGATCGCCGCCCGGAAGGACGACAGCTTCTCCGCGTCGACGAGGAGCGTCCTGGCGAAGCCGCCGAGGGCGAGGTTGAAGGCCTCGCGCCACGGCTCGAACTCCGTCCGCACCTCGATGAGCTCTCCCACGAAGGGAAGCTCCGAAGGGTCGAGACCAGCCGCCTCCGCGAGCATGGCGCGGGACTCGTCGAGGTGGGAGGGAATGCTGCCGCGCACCAGACCGGTGCGCTCGCGCTCCTGACGCAGTCGTGAGATCTCGAGCTCGGTCGTCCTGCGGGCGGTCTCGGCGTCGGCGAAGGCCGCGCGCGCGTCCCGGATCCCCGATCTCGGCGATGACCCCCGACTGTCGGCCACGAGGGCCTCGAACTGGGCGGCGTTCTCCACTTCCGCACCGAGATCCCGCACGATGGCGTCGAACTTCGCGCGTTCCCGCCGCACGTCGTCCAGGCGACGTTCGGCGACGCGGAGCTCCCGTTGCGCTGTCTCGAGGCGGTCACCGCCGGACTGCCGCAGGACATCGAGCAGACCCTCCCGCTCGGCATCGGCGGCGTCGACGAGGGCGCGCTTCTCCCGCACGGCGAGGCTGAGGGCGCGGGAGCGGTCCCCCAGCTCGACCTCGACCTCGCGCAGCAGATCCAGGCGGCGCTGAGCGTTCCAGAGCGCGGCGAGGGACGACGGATCGGTGAAGACTCCGACTTCGTCGATGATCCGCACCCGTTCGGCTGAAGCCGCGATGCGCTCCTTGATTCCGCGGATGGGTTCGAGTGCGCTGACCTGCTGCTTCGCCGTCAGCATCCGGGTGCGCGTGCTCTCCAACTCATCGAAGTGCGCCACGACGGCATCCGCTGTGGCCATCGTCTCCGGCTCTTCCAGCACGAGCTTCTTGTACAGATCGTCGACCGTGGTGATCTGCTGCCCCGCTTGGATCCTGGCCAGCAGGCTGATCGCCTTCGCCCCGGACCCGGCCGCCCCGATCCCGAGCACCGCCTGCAGCCGGGCAGAGAACTCCCGGTCCGTCGCCAGCGTCTCCAGTCCCGCTGCCCGCACCGACGCATCGGAGAGCCGCTGCGTCGCGGCCTTCTCCAGCTGTGCCAGGTCGAACGCCCCGTTCACGGTCGCTCGAACCCGGGTCGTGTCCTCCAGCACGCGGGCATCCGCCGGGATGTACCAGGCCCGCACGGCGGTGAACCGCGACCCGTCGTGGTCGAGCCAGGTCGTCGCGATGGCACTCCACGTGTCTTCACCGTCGCCGCGGAGGACTCGCAGCTTGGTGCCGTCCTCCGTGCGGGATTCGTCGATCTTCCCTCGCCCGTACGAGAGGATGTTCCGCTGCTCCTCGCCGCGCGGTCGGCCGGTCACTCCGCCGTTCGACGCACCGTTGAACGGCGTCGTGTGAGGCATCATCAGGGCGATGTACGCGTCCATCAGCGTCGACTTGCCGGAGCCGGAGCCGCCGCACAGCAGCGTGGCGTTCGGCGAGAAGCGCACCCGGTGCGGGCCCCCGTCGTATCCACCCCAGTTGATCAGCTGCAGCTCGTCCGCGATCCACTGCTGTCCCCGCGAGCCGGCGGGGATGAGCCCGAAGAGCGTGTCGACCATCGTCATCGTTGCACCGCTTCCTGCGACCGCAACCAGTCGCGGAGTTCCTTCAGGGTCTCGGCGCTGAGGACCACCTCGACGAGCGCCGTGATCCGATAGCGCCCGCTGGTCTCCTCCTGCACGATCCCCTCGCGATCCAGTCTGTCCATCGCGTTCCTGATCGCCTTCTGCTGCCGTGCCGTTCCGCCATCGACATCGGTGAAGTAGCTCAGCACGGTCTGCTCGAGATCCTCGATGTCGATGCGCACCGACGACTCTCCGGCCGCGGACTCCCGCTGGTAGACGGTGCGCAGATGCACGAGCACGAGCGTCTCCGCACGTGTGTACGGGGAGTCCTTCAGCAACACCGGCATGTCGATCTCATCGGAGCGCAGCTGCTGCTTGTAGGCGAAACCACGACCGTGGTCGACGACAAGTCGGAGGTACAGGTCGTTCAGACGCGACTCGATCACGTGCTGATGATCGAGCAGCAGCGTCCACTCCTTGCGGTTGCGCTCCGCGGCGATGAAGCGCCGCTGAAGGACGTGGGCGAGCAGACGGCGGATCTCCGGATCGAGGGTGCCGCGGTCGCCGGCGAAATGCTCCTCGATGTCTTCTTCCATGGGGACGGGAGCGATGAACGGGTCATCGACCGCTGCTTCCGGCGCGGGGCTCTCTTCAGGCATGTGCGTCTTCCTTCGTGTTGCGCGCCGTGACGGCACCGAACGCGAAGCGTCGCGTCGAGCCGTCGGGGCGCAGAGCTTCGACCACCGACACCGTCTCGCTCTCGGTCATGCCGTTGCGGTGGGCGATCTCGAGCAGTCCGACGAGGTCGACAGGGCGCCGGGTGTCGTCGTCGCTCTCGGCGAATGCGGCGGCGAGATCGAACTCGGGTCCGAGCCCCGCGACGTACTGCTCGAGCTCCGCATACCTCGGACCACCCCACGCGCGGGAGTCGACGTCGGCGAACTCGACGTCCCCGGCGTCGGCCAGAGGGGCGGGGACCGCGGGTGGACGGATGCTGCTCACGGTCTGCCTGAGGTGCCCCAGGTCGGCGAGCGGAAGACTGCGCACCGGTGCGTCGCTCGCCCCCGTCCCGTCCCACACGTGCAGCGCGGCGATGACGTCACGCAGCAGGTCGTCGATCTGACGGTCCCGCAGCGGATCGTGCGTCTTCACCTGGCCGGTGATGACGTGCGAGGCTCGACGTTGCGCAGCCAGCACCTCCTCGACCCCGAGCTCCACGCGGCGTCCGATCGCGTCGAGCTCGGCCCGCTGCGTGCTGTCGAGCATCCGGGCGAACGGCTGTCGGAGCAGACCATGCAGTTGGTCGGTGAGGGCATCGATGCGCTCCGGATCGCCGATCAGCTTGAGAGCGCCGGCGAAGGCGCGTCCTTCCGGCGTCGAGTTCATGACATCCTGCGCACGCTGCAGATACTCGCGCAGCACCTCACCCGTGGGCCGCTCGTCACGACGCAGATGGGCGACGACGTCGCGCTGCATGAGTTTGAGGGATTCGGCGACCCGGGTGAAGTCGGCGGGAAGCTCGCGCGCCAGATGCAGCACGTTCTCCGCTTCCTCGAAGAGCTCTTCATCATCGAGTGGATCGGCTCTGCCCGACTCCTCGATCCGATCGATCTCGGCATCGAGTGCGGCGCGCTCCTCCCGGAGGCGGGCGAGTCGACGAACGGGGTCTGCCTCGGCGCTGTCGGCCAGATGCTCCACGGCCTCGAGGAGCGTGCGCACTCGGGAGTTGGATACGCGCGTGCGCCCGCCGCCCGTGCGCCCCGCGATCTCCAGAGCCTCGACAGCGTGCGCGGAGAGTCGATACACCTCGACGTCCTCGTCGATCTGCTGCACCAACCAGCCCAGGCGGACCCAGTTCCTCGCGACGTCGCGGCCGGTCCCCGAAGGGACCCGGCGATCGTCGTCATCGTCGCCCGCATCCCTGAGTTCATCGAGGATCTCCGCGAGCTCGGCCTGGGCGTCGGCGATCGGGATGGAGACCCGGTCCGCCGTGAACAGAAGAGACAGCGATGCCACGACGAAGGGGGCGAAACGGCCGTGCAGCAGGTCGAGAGTCGGAGTGCTGAAGGCGGTGACGGCGCGGGAGAATGCCGCTTCCACTCGAGTGCCTGTCACACCTTCCAGAATAGTCGGCGCCCTCGTCGTACCTCGACGCGACGCGATGGTCTCGGAAACGAAGAAACCCCCGCCTGAGCGGGGGTTTTCATCTTGCTGGGGTACCTGGACTCGAACCAAGAATAACGGAACCAGAAACCGTCGTGTTGCCAATTACACCATACCCCAAGGGCGAAACCAGGGCCTCGCACCGAGAGTCAAGCCTACCCGAGCGGCGGCGGAACACCAAAACCGGTGGACCGAGGACCGCTGCCCGGGCGCGTCGCGACTCAGCCGGCCAGGAACACCGAGAGCGAGCGGAGCCGACGCAGCGACTCCTCCTTGCCCAGCAGCTCCATCGATTCGAACAGCGGCGGCGAGACCCGGCGGCCGGTGATGGCGACACGGGGCGGACCGTAGGCGATGCGCGGCTTGAGCTCGAGCCTCTCGACGAGCTCCGCGGCGAGGGCCTCCTGGATCTTCTCCGGGGTGAAGTCGTCGAGGGGCTCGAGAGCCACGACGCACGCGTCGAGCACCTCGGCAGCATTTGCCGGAAGGCCCTTGAGGGCGTCCTCCGCGTACGAGACCTCATCGGTGAACAGGAAGCCCACCATGCCGGGCACCTCGCCGAGCAGCTGCACCCGTTCCTGCACGAGAGGCGCGACGCGGAATGCCGTCACCAGCTGTTCGTGCGTCGGCTCGTCGAAGAGTCCGGCTGCGGCGAGGTACGGGATCGTCCGCTCGGCGAAGTCCTTCTCGCCGAGCATCCGGATGTGGTCGCCGTTGATCGACTCGGCCTTCTTCTGGTCGAAGCGCGCCGGGTTCGGGTTCACGTCGACGATGTCGAACGCGGCGGTGAACTCGTCGAGCGAGAACACGTCGCGGTCATGTCCGATCGACCAGCCGAGCAGGGCGAGGTAGTTCAGCAGTCCCTCGGGGATGAAGCCGCGGTCGCGGTGCAGGAACAGATCCGCCTGCGGGTCGCGCTTGGAGAGCTTCTTGTTGCCGGTCTCCCCCAGCACCAACGGCATATGCGCGAACCGCGGGACGAACGTCGTCACACCCGCATCGATGAGAGCCGCATACAGCGAGAGCTGCCGGGCGGTGGACGGCATCAGGTCTTCTCCACGCAGCACGTGCGTGATGCCCATGAGCGCGTCGTCGACCGGATTCACGAACGTGTACAGCGGCACACCGTTCGGGCGCACGACCACGAAGTCGGGGAACGATCCTGCGGGGAAGGTCACCTCGCCGCGGATGAGGTCCACATACGTGACGTCTTCGTCCGGCACCCGAAGGCGCAGCGCCGGCTGACGACCCTCCGCACGGAACGCCGCCTTTTGCTCGTCGGTGAGGTCGCGGTCGAAGTTGTCGTAGCCGAGCTGCTTGGCGCGCCCGGCGGCCTCGTTGCGCGCGTCGATCTCCTCGGCAGTGGAGTAGCTCTCGTAGAGGGCTCCCGTGGCGATGAGCTTGTCGATCACCTCGCGGTAGATGTCGTGGCGCTCCGACTGCCGGTACGGAGCGTGGGGTCCACCGACCTCGACACCCTCATCCCAATCGATCTTGAGCCAGGTGAGCGCGTCCACCAGCTGGCGGAAGCTCTCCTCGCTGTCACGGGCGGCATCGGTGTCCTCGATGCGGAACACCATCTTCCCGCCGTTGTGACGGGCGTACGCCCAGTTGTAGAGAGCGGTGCGGACCATGCCGACGTGCGGCAATCCGGTCGGCGAGGGGCAGAAGCGGACGCGGACGTCGGCACCACTGACGGTCGTGGTGAGGGGGTGAGGGGTAGCCATAGCCCTTCGATTCTACGGGGACCGCGCGTTCGCCCGTCGGCGGGCGCGAGGGCTCAGCCTCCTGGGCAGTCGCAATCGCCACCGCTGTGACACTGGCAGATCGGAGGCGGGTGATCCGCCGCCGTCACCGTCTCCCGCACCTGAAGGTCTGAGAACGGGACGACCTCGTCGTAGCTGGCCGCATCAACGGCGTCACCGCAGGCAGCGCCCTCCGTCCGGATCTCGGCGGCAGCCTCAGGGAAGACGAAGTCGACGCACGTGACGGCGGTCGACTGCTGGTACCAGAGCCCTCCGCCGGTCTCCGCCCCGCCTTCCACCGCGAGCGTCAGGGCCACGCCGTCCCCGGCCTCCTCGACGGCCAGCAGGGTGTAGAGGTGGCTGCCGGTGTCCGCCCCGCCTCGCGCATCAACGATGAAGTCGAGTCCGGCGACGGTCGCTTCCGGATCCTCGACCATCTGGTCGCGGTACTCCCACAGCACGTCCTGCGCATCTTCCACGGAGTCGGCGAGGCTGTCCCTCATCAGGGTCCCGATGCTCGGCGCGCACCCGGCGAGAACACCGACGGTGGCGGCGAGCACGGCACCTGCGGCGATCCGTCCGGCGAGAGAGGACATGGCTCTGACCGTAGCGCAGTGCGCAACGCATCCGCCGGAACCCAGGGCGACATGCTCAGGGCGACATGCTCACGGCGACCGCCGCACGATGCTCCAGGGGCAGGAGGCCTTCGACGCTGCGCTCGTCCACGACGAACTCGAACGCTGCACGGAATCGCCGACGATCATCGTGTCCGAGCCGGGCGTAGAGAGCACCGGCACCGGCCACGCCCCCTTCGACCGAACGCCAGAGTGCATTCGGGTCCGCGTGCCAGGTCCAGCCGTGCTCGGCGGCGGTCACGCGCTCCAGGCCCGCGTCCCGCAGCATCTGCGCGAAGCCGGCGGCGCTCCGCTCGAATTCCTCGTCGACAGGGAGCTTCGCACCGACGAACGGCGCCACTCCCGCGCGTTCAGCGACCTCCGCCCAGAACCATGAGGGCGACAGCGTCCAGATCGTCGCGACCACGGGGCCACGACTCACGCGCCGCAGCTCGGCCGCCGACCTGCGTGGGGAGCCGACATGGTTCAAGATGAAGTTCGCGACGACCACATCGACCGCGCCGTCGGCGAACGGCAGATCCGGCAGCCCCGCATCGATCGTGACGATCTGCGGACGGTCGCGGCGCGACACCGCGCGCATGGACGCCTCCGGCTCGCACGCCTGCACGCGCCATCCCGCGTCGGCCCAGGCTGCAGCGAGCCTGCCGTCACCCGCGCCGACGTCGAGCAGACTGCGCCCTCGCGGTGCGCCGAGGGCGAGCTGCATCGCCGGGAAGGTCCCTGCGCAGAGCGCGGCGTACGATGCGGAATACGCCGCGCCGACGCCGGCCCAGTCCTTCATCGGGAGCCGGAGCGGGCGAGCGGGGACAGCGCCACGATCGCGATGACCAGGACGAAGGCCGCCACGCCGAGTCCCGCGTACTGGAAGTTCGCCAGCACCACGCCCGCCAGCACCGATCCCGCCGCCGCGGACAAGCTCATCAGGGAATCGCTGCGCCCTTGCCTCCGTGTGCGGAGCTCTGGTGCGGACGACTCCGTGAGAAGGGCGGCACCGGCCACCGTCGCCGCGCTCCATCCCAGTCCGAGCAGGATGAGCGCGACCATCACACCCCAGGCCTCCGTCCCCGTGAACACCGCGAACGCCAGAGCACCGGCGAGCAGCACCTGTCCGAGCAGCACCACCTGGAGCCTGCCCCAGCGGTCGGCCAGCACGCCGAAGACGGGCGAGAGGGCGTACATGCCGCCCACGTGCAACGCGATCGTGATCCCCACGAGCGCTGACACATCGGCGGGGGTCGCTGCCATGCCCCCGGCGCCGTGCGCCATGTGCGAGAGATGCACCGGAGTCATGGCCATGACCGAGGCCATGACCACGTGGGATCCGGCGATCGCGAAGATCGCGTACCGGGCGACGCGCGGCCGATCCACGGCCACCGCCCCGTCCGTCGAAGCCGAGGCCTTCGCGAGACGCTGCGCCGCGAGCAGCGGATCCGGACGCAGAGCGACGACGTACAGCACGAGCGCAGCGCACTGCGCGACGAAGGAGAAGAGGTACGAACCCGTCTGCGCCGGCATCCCCACCGCCTGGCCGACGATCTCCCCCGGGCCGAGAAGCAGCGGACCGGCGACCCCGCCGATCGTGGTCGACCAGACGACGATGGACAGGTCTCGTCCGCGGTGCTGCGGCGCGGCGAGATCGGTCGCCGCGAACCGCGACTGCAGGTTTCCCGCGTTGCCGGCCCCGATCATCAGGATGCCGACGAGCAGCATCGGGAAGATCCGCAGAGACGCGGCGAGGATGACCACCGCGATGCCCACCAGGGCGAACAGGTTGCCGAGAGTGAGCGCACGACGACGCCCGACGCGGGCGGCGAGACGTGCGAGCGGGATGGCGCACGCGGCCGCTCCCAGTGTGACGGAGGCTGTCGCGAGACCGGAGAGGGCATCGTTCCCCGAGATGTCCGCCGCGAGGAGGGCGCCGAGGGAGACGGTGGCACCGAAGGCGATCCCGCCGAGCACCTGCCCCAGCGACAGGACCAGGACGGTACGTCGCTGAACCGCCTGCTGCTGCGTCGCCGTCAGGGCGACATCGGTCATGACGCGGGTACGGCGTCGCGCACGGTGTTGCGAAGGATGCCGAGTCCGGAGATCTCGACCTCGACGACGTCTCCCGCCACGAACGTGCCCACGCCCGCCGGAGTCCCCGTCATGATGACGTCGCCCGGAAGCAGCGTGAACACCGCCGACGCGTACTCGATGATCGCCGGCACCGAGTGGATCATGTCGGTGAGTGGCGCCTGCTGCCGCACCTCGCCGTTCACCCGTGTCTCGATCGTGGCCTGCGCCGGATCGAAGTCCGTCTCGATCACGGGACCGAGCGGGCAGAAGGTGTCGAAGCCTTTGGCCCGCGACCACTGACCGTCCTTGCGCTGGAGGTCACGCGCGGTGACGTCGTTGCCGATCGTGTATCCGAGCACGTAGTCGAGTGCGTTCTCTGCCTTCACGTTCTTCGCGATCTTGCCGATCACCACCACGAGCTCACCCTCGTACTCGGTGCGCTCGGAGAGCGCCGGACGCACGATCGTGTCTCCGGGCCCGATCACCGAGGTGTTCGGCTTGAGGAACAGCAGCGGCTCCTCTGGGGCCTCTCCCCCCATCTCCGCCGCGTGATCGTGGTAGTTCTTGCCGACGCAGACGACCTTGGACCGCGGGATCACCGGAGCGAGCAGAGCGGCATCCGCGAGCGGCACGCGGGCACCGGTGGTCTCGTACCCCGTGAACATCGGGTCTCCGGCGAGCACCACGAGCTCACGCTCGTCGATGATCCCGTACATGATGGCTTCGTCGTGACTGAACCGGGAGATCTTCATGGGATCAGCCTATCGAGCGCCTCGCCAGGCCTGGAGCCCCAGCAACCTCCGAGACCCCCTGCTCGCGACGAGACCCACGGCCCCGGGCGGACGACAGCATGGGTGTCGGCGGGGGGCGTGGGTCTCGGCAGCAGGAAACTCAGGCGTCGAGGCGGAGGAGCCAGCCGTGCTTGTCCTCGCGGCGCCCGTACTGGATGTCGGTGAGTTCTTCGCGGAGGGACAGCGCCAGCTCGCCCAGCGGCTGGGGCTCGTCGAAGTCTTCGCCCACGAGCGCGCCGATCGGGGTCACGACCGCGGCCGTGCCACAGGCGAACACCTCGACGATGTCGCCGGAGGCCACGCCCTCGCGCCACTCGTCGATCGAGATCGGACGCTTCTCGACCGTGTAGCCGCGGTCCTCGGCCAGCTGCAGCAGCGAGTCGCGGGTGATGCCCTCGAGGATGCTGTCCGACTCCGGCGTGACGACCCGGCCGTCCTTGAAGACGAACACGACGTTCATGCCGCCGAGCTCCTCCACGTCGCGGTTCTCGTTGAGGAACACGACCTGGTCGCAGCCCTTCGCACTGGCCTCGGCCTGGGGAAGGAGGCTGGAGGCGTAGTTGCCGCCTGTCTTCGCTTTGCCGGTGCCACCGCGACCCGCGCGGGCGTAGTCCTCGGAGAGCCAGATGCGCACAGGCTTCACGCCCCCGGTGAAGTAGGCACCGGCGGGGCTCGCGATCACGTAGTAGGCGACCTTCTGCGCCGCCCGCACACCGAGGAAGGCCTCCTTGGCGAACATGAACGGTCGCAGGTACAGGCTCTGGTCGGCACCGGAGGGCACCCACCGACCGTCGACGGCGATGAGCTCCCGCAGCGACTGGATGAAGTACTCGGTCGGCAGCTCCGGCAGCGCGAGGCGGCGGGCGCTGGCCTGCAGACGCGCGGCGTTCCGGTCGGGACGGAAGGTGTGGATCGTGCCGTCGGCGTGCCGGTATGCCTTGATGCCCTCGAAGATCTCCTGTGCGTAGTGCAGCACGGAGGCGGCGGGGTCGAGCGGGATCGGACCGTAGGGCTGCACGCGCGGACGGTGCCATCCACCCTTGGCGGACCAGCAGATGTCGACCATGTGGTCGGTGAAGACGACCCCGAACCCGGGGTTCTCCAGCACTTCGGCGACGCGTGCCGGCGAGGCCGCGTTCAGGTTCTTCGTCACGGCGAACTCCAGAGGAGCCACGCTCGTCTCGGCGTCGATCGTCGTCATGTCATCATCCAATCCTCGTGGGGCGGGCGCATCCTCGCGCCCTGTCAGCCTACGCCCGCTGTTCAGAGACGGGCAGCGATCGCGGAGCCGATCTCCGCGGTGGTGCGGGCACCGCTCCGGGCGGCGATGTCCGCCTCGACCGCGGCGCTCACCCGCGCCGACTCGACCGTGAGGCCGAGGTGGTCGAGCAGCAGCGCGATGGAGAGGATCGCGGCGGTCGGGTCGGCCTTCTGCTGACCCGCGATGTCCGGAGCCGAGCCGTGCACGGGCTCGAACATCGACGGGAAGGCGCCATCGGGGTTGATGTTCCCCGATGCGGCGAGGCCGATGCCGCCCGTGACGGCGCCGGCGAGGTCGGTGAGGATGTCACCGAAGAGATTGTCGGTCACGATCACGTCGAAGCGCGAGGGATCGGTGACCAGGAAGATGGTGGCGGCGTCGACGTGCAGATAGTCGACGGCGACGTCGGGGTGTTCGGAGGCGACCTCGTTCACGATGCGCTGCCAGATGGCGCCCGCATGCACGAGCACGTTGGTCTTGTGCACGAGGGTCAGCTTCTTGCGACGACGCTCCGCGAGGGCGAACGCGTAGCGCACGACCCGCTCGACACCGAAGGCCGTGTTCACGGAGGTCTCGTTCGCCACCTCCTGCGGCGTCCCCTTCCGGATCGCCCCGCCGTTGCCGACGTAGGGACCCTCCGTGCCCTCGCGGACGACGACGAAGTCGATCTCCCCCGGGTTCGACAGCGGACCGGATGCGCCGGCGAAGAGCTTCGAGGGGCGCAGGTTCACGTAGTGGTCGAGAGTGAACCGCAGCTTGAGCAGCAGTCCGCGCTCGATGTTCGCGTCCTTCAGCCGCGGGTCGCCCGGCGTGCCGCCGACGGCACCCAGGAGGATCGCGTCGTGTGCGGAGATCGCGGCGAGGTCGTCATCCGTGAGCGTGTCGCCGGTCTCGAGGTACCGGCCGGCACCGAGCGAGAAGCGGGTCTTGTCGAACGTCACGTCGCTGTCGACGGTGACGGCGTCGAGCACCTTCTCCGCCTCGGCGATGACCTCGGGACCGATGCCGTCACCCGGGATGACGGCCAGCTTCACGACACGCGACATGAGACTCCTTGCGCACTGCACGGGGGTGGACCGACTCGTTCCCGCCCGAGAGCAGGAGAGCCGGTCCCCCCAGCGTACTGGTCAGTGCGTGGGTGCCTTGCGCAGTGTGACGGCCGCGATCACTCCGGCCGCGACCACGAGGCCGGCACCGATGAGCGAGGTGACAGTGACGCCGGAGCCGAACGCGTCCGACGCGGCCTGCCACAGCGCATCACCGAGCTGCGTCGGCAGAGCCTGCGCAGCGGTGTAGGCGCCAGCCAGAGTCTCCTCCGCTGCATGCGCCACGTCGGCGGGAAGACCCGCAGGAAGAACGAGCGCTCCGCGGTAGAAGGCCGTGATGATGCCGCCGAGCACAGCCGTTCCGAGCACCGCTCCGAGCTCGTACGCCGTCTCGGACACCGCGCTGGCCGCTCCTGCCTTGGCCGCAGGAGCGCTCGACAGGATGAGCTCGTTGGAGATCGTCTCGGCCGCGCCGATTCCGATGCCCAGCACCACGAACGCGATCACCAGCGGCAGGACGCCGTGCTCGTGCGTCGTGAGAGCGACGATCAGGTAGCCGGCGACGGAGAACGCGAGCCCGGCGGGGATCACGATGTGCGGCGGGATCCGGCGCGAGATCGGCACGACCGACAGCCCGGCCACGATCATCGCCACCATTCCCGGCACCAGCGCGAGACCTGCCGTCATCGGCGACAGCCCGAGGACGAGCTGCAGATGCTGCGACACGAAGTAGAGGAAGCCGACCAGAGCCACGACACTGAGCAGGTTGACCAGGATCGCCCCGGAGAACGACCCCCGCTTGAACAGCGCCATGTCGAGCATCGGCGTCTTGGCACGCAGCTGGCGCCGCACGAACAGGAAACCCATCGCGAGGCCGAGAAGTGCCCACGCACCGGCCTTCAGACTCGGACCATCCACGGCCAGCGACTTGATCGCGTAGACCACCGGGATCATCGTGGCCATCGACAGGACGATGCTGATCAAGTCGATGCGACCGGGGTGGGGGTCGCGGCTCTCCGGCACCAGCAACGGCGCAGCGACGAGCAGAGGGATCAGCACCGGCACCGCGATGAGGAAGACGGACCCCCAGGAGAAGTGCTCGAGGAGGAAACCGCCGACGATCGGTCCCAGCGCCGATCCTGCGGAGAAGGCCGAGGCCCACACCGCGATCGCCATGCGGCGCTGGTCGCGGTTCTGGAAGATCGAGCGCAGCAGGGACAGGGTCGACGGCATGAGCATCGCCCCGAAGAAGCCGAGCAGAGCACGAGCGGCGATCAGCAGACCGGCCGTGGGCGCGAAGGCTGCGAGGGCGGAGACCGCCGCGAAACCGGTGGCTCCGATCAGCAGCATCTTCCGACGCCCGAATCGGTCACCCAAGGTACCCATGGTGACGAGCAGGCCCGCGAGCACCAGGGGGTACACGTCGATGATCCACAGCTGCTCGGCCCCTGTGGGCGCGAGCGCGATGGAGATCTCGGGGAGCGCGAAGCTCAGCACCGTGTTGTCCACCGACACCAGCAGCACCGGCAGCATGAGGACGACGAGCGCCGCCCAGCCGCGGGCTCCGACGCGGGGAGCATCCGTCTCTGTCGTCGGGATCGACGCAGTACGGGTCATGGAACACCTCTCAGGATCTTGATCGCACGGTTAGTGAACCGTCCAGATGGTATAGTAACAGAAGTCCCGCCCCCGAATCCGCAGAGGATCCACGATGCCCCGACCTCCGCTCGCCCGCGAGAAGGTGCTCGACGCCTTCGAAGCGATCCTCATCGAAGACGGCGAACGAGCCGCGACGCTCGACGCCACGGCGAAAGCGGCCGGTGTGTCGAAGGGCGGCCTGCTCTATCACTTCGGCTCCAAGGACGAGCTCGAGGCCGGCCTCGTGGAACGGCTCGATCGCCTCACGACCATGGACCTCGAACGGATGGCCGCCGCGGAGGAAGGTCCCGTCGCCTACTACGTGCGCACCTCCGTGATGGAGGACGACGCACTCGATCGCGTGCTGATCGCGACGACGCGCCTCGCCCAGGGCGGGTCGATCCCTGCAGCGGACATGCTCCGCGACACGAGGCGCCGCTGGGCGGAGACGATCCGCCCGCACGTGCGCGACAACGCGAGCCTCGATCTGGTGATGCTGGTGAGCGACGGACTCTACTTCAACAACTCGCTCGACGTGCACGGCCCCGAGCGACTCGTGCCCCGCAGCGATGAACTCGCGGAGCTGATCACCCTGGTTCTGAAGGCGACCGCCTGAGGATCACCGCAGACACGAGAGAGGGCGGAAGCTTCACGCTCCCGCCCTCTCTGCTGCGTCTGCCGATCAGATCTCGGTGATCTCGATCTGACGGAACAGGTCGGCGTCGATGGCACCGCGCACGTCGTCGAGCAGCTCGTCCGAGACGGGCGAGTCGAGCGTCAGCACACTGAGCGCCTGGGCGCCTGCCGCCTGACGGGCGATCTGCATTCCGGCGATGTTGATGCCGGCCTCGCCGAACTTCTGGCCGTACACGGCGACGATGCCGGGGCGGTCGGTGTAGAGCATCACGACGTGGTGCTTCTCGATCGGCAGCTCGAGCCGGTGGTCGTTGATGCCGACGAGCTTCTCCGTCTGCTTCGGACCGGTGAGCGTGCCGGACACCGAGAGCTGAGTGCCGTCGGACAACGCACCGCTGAGAGTGATGACGTTGCGGTACTCGTCGCTCACATCGTCCTTGAGCAGCCGCACCGCGATCCCGCGCTGGTCGGCGAGGAGCGGAGCGTTGACGTAGGACACCGTCTCACTGACGATGTTGGTGAACACGCCCTTGAGCGCGGCGAGCTTGAGCACGCTCACGTCGTAGTCGTTCAGCTCGCCGTGCACCTCGACGTCGAGGCTGGTGAGAGGCGACGTCGCGAGCGCGGCGAAGATCTGGCCGAGCTTCTCGACGAGCGAGATGCCGGGACGCACGTAGGGGTCGATGACGCCGCCGGCCACGTTCACGGCGTCCGGGACGAGGTCACCGCCGAGGGCGAGGCGCACAGAACGAGCGACCGAGACGCCTGCCTTCTCCTGCGCCTCCTCGGTGCTCGCGCCGAGGTGGGGCGTGACGACCACGTTCGGGAGGTCGAGCAGCGGACGAGCCGTGCCGCCCTCAGCGGGCGGCTCCGAGGTGAAGACGTCGAGACCGGCTCCCGCGATCTCCCCGGCGACGAGCGCCGCGTGCAGGGCCTCCTCGTCGATGAGGCCGCCACGGGCCACGTTCACCACGAACGCGGTCGGCTTCATCGCCGCGAACTGCTCGGCGCCGATCATGCCCGTCGTCTCCGGGGTCTTGGGCATGTGGATGGTCAGGAAGTCCGACTCGGCGACGAGTTCGTCGAGGGAGAGCAGCTGCACGCCGAGCTGCTGGGCGCGTGCAGAGGTGACGTAGGGGTCATAGGCGACGACACGCATGTCGAAGGCCGCGAGGCGCGCGGCGACGAGAGCACCGATGCGACCGAGGCCGACGATGCCGACGGTCTTCTCGAAGAGCTCGGCTCCGGTGAAGGAGCTGCGCTTCCACGCTCCGGCGGAGAGAGAGGCATGCGCGGCAGGGATGCGGCGGGCGAGGCTCAGGATGTGGCCGACCGTGAGCTCGGCGGCCGAGACAATGTTCGAGGTCGGGGCGTTGACGACCATGACCCCGGCAGCCGTGGCCGCCTTGATGTCGACGTTGTCGAGGCCCACGCCGGCGCGGGCGACGACCTTGAGCTTCGGCGCGTGGCTCAGCGCCTCCTCGTCGATGCGCGTGGCCGAGCGGACCAGCACGGCGTCGGCGTCGGCGAGTGCGGCGAACAGCGCCTCGCGGTCGGTGCCGTCGACGTCGCGGACGTCGAAGTCGGGACCGAGAGCGTCGATCGTGGCGGGAGAGAGTACTTCGGCGATGAGCACGACAGGCTTCGGCACAGTGGATCCTTCGGGGCAGCGCGGCAGGGGCCGATGCGCCGCACACCATGGGGGCGCGATCGCCACAACTCTACCGGAGCGCCGACAGCGCTCCGTGCCGTGTGACGCGTCTCGACGGGCGGCTCAGGCGCTCGGCATCGTGAGGCTCAGCGCGATCAGACTCATCCAGAACACGGCGACGACACCGAGTCCGGCGAGGAAGACGAGGGCCAGCTCGCCCACCGTGCGACGCCGTCCGATGACATACGCGAAGGCGAACACGATCGCGGGGAAGACGACTCCGAACAGCAGGGTCGCCCAACCTCCCCCGGTCAGCCCCGTCTGAGCCATCGCGATCAGGTGCGCCACGGCGTTCCACACGGCGTAGGCGTAGAAGAGTCCGGCCAGTCCGGTGACGAGCCCGATGAGCCAGCGGGGAGAACCCGCCGACGTCGATGTTCCGACCGCGGAAGCCATCATGATCCGATCACCCCCACGGTGACGAACGGCCAGGGAACGAGCAGGACGACGCCGGCGAGCAGCACGGCGACGCGGATCCAGCCTGCCTTCCGCCGCGTGAGCACCCAGCTCGCGAGGAACCAGAGGGCCGGGGCGGCGATCGCGAGGAAGAACCACGGGAGGAACATCACATCGGAGACCAGGAACGACGCGAGGGGCTGCAGCCGCAGTCCGCCGACGATCCAGCCGATCGTGTAGAGGAGATAGATGCCCCCGACGATCCCGACGAGCAGCAGCATCGGCGTGCTCAGGCCCGCCTGCTCCTCGACAGCCGCCTGCTCCTCGACAGCCGCCTGTTCCTCTGCCGGCACCTGCTCGAGTGTTGGCGCCTGTTCGGCGGTGCCGCCTTCCTCGATCGTCCCCACCTCGTCGCTCCCCCGTCCGACGGCCTTCCAGCCGCGCGGTAGGGCGCGCTCCTTGGGGTTCGAGGCCTCGTCGCCGTCCCAGCTGAGGGCGTCGTCGGAATCGGAAGTCATGTCCCCAGCGTAGGACACGCGGTCCACTAGGATCGGGGTTGCCTCGAGCCGGAACGGCGGGCATCGGACGTTATGGGGGAGCATCGTGGCCGACAACGACAAGACGGAAGCCAGCAGCGGATCGACACCCGCAGGCTCTGCACCCGCCACCTCTCGATCCACCACCTCGACTCCCGAGCCGCCCGCCGGCTGGGTCCCGACTCCGGAAGCCAAGGCGAAGGCCACGCGGTTCCGTTGGATCGCCGGCATCCTCTGGGCGGTCGCGATCATCGGCGAAGGCGTCGGCATCTTCTGGCTCCTGCGTCAGCGGGTCTTCGTCGGCGAGGACGGCACTCTGGTGCGCGACCCCGACACCGGACTGCTGGAGGAGCAGGGCGTCACGGCGACCTTCCCGCAGTGGGCGTTCATCACACTCCTCGTGCTGCTCGTGATCATCGCTGCTCTGTCCATCACCGGTTCCGTGCTCTGGAAGAAGGCCAACCGCCTCGACCCGGCCCGCAGAGCGGACAAGACACGATTCTTCGTACAGAACCAGCTCGGGGCCATCATCGCCGTGGTCGCCTTCCTCCCGCTCGTCATCCTGATCTTCCTCAACAAGGACATGGACAAGGGCCAGAAGGCCACAGCCGGGATCGTCGGCGTCGTGCTCGCCGCCCTCGCGGTGTTCATCGGCGCCGACTTCAACCCGCCGTCCGTCGAGCAGTACACGGCCGACCAGTCGGCCGTGATCCAGCTCCTCGGAAAGGACGAGGTCGTCTGGGTCGACGGTGGCAAGGTCTACCACGTCTGCGACGAGGTGCCCGCGATCCAGACGGGGAGCGAGATCCGCACCGGTACGACCGCACAGGCCGTCGAGGCCGGGAAGATCCGCCTCACCCTGCAGTTCGGCTCCGAGCTGCGAGCCTGCAGTCTCCCGGTGCCGGAGAACGATGAGGAGATCACCGAGGCTCTGCGCGCGATCCAGGCGGGCCAGGTCGACACGGTCCTCCCCGCACCGGTGTGGGCCGACCCCGCAGAGGCACCCATCGTGGTCGAGGAGGCATCGGCGCCGTGACGCCCGCTCGACGCTAGTCCGCGTCGAGCGCTTCCACGAGCCGATCCTCCGCTGACGACAGATGGGCTTCGAGGAGGGCGGCCGCCCGCTCCCCGTCCCCTGACGCCACGGCATCGAGGATGTCGGCGTGCTGCGCGGCGATGTCCGCGGCATCGAGAAGACGGCGGCCCTGCACCTGCGCCATGCACAGCCGCACCTCGTCGAGGACGCTGCGGTACATGCGGCCCGTACGCTCGCTGTCGAGCGCGTCGATGAGGGCCGTGTGGAAGCGCAGGTCGGGAGCGACGGTCGCAGGGTCGGGGCCCCCGGGCATCGCCATGATCTCCGCGTTCGCCGCGAGGGCCGCGGCAGGAACGTTCTTCGACGCGGCGAGTTCGCGAAGCGCCGCACTCTCCAGGCGGGTTCTGGTGCGATACACGTCGCGCACGGTCACGGAGTCGATGTCGACGACGCGCGCGCTCCGGTGCGCGGTGCGCACGAGCAGGCCGCTGGCGACGAGCTGCTCGATCGCCGCCTTCGCGCTCGGACGTGCGACTCCGAAGCTCTGCGACACCGCGGCCTCGGTGATCGGGGAGCCGGAGCGGATCGCACCGCTCAGGATGCGACCGCGCAGCTGCGCTGTTACGGCATCGACGACGCCGACGACTCCGAGCGGCGCTTCCGAGGTGGTGCTCATCCGGTCAGCCTATCGAAGAGCCGCGCAGTCGGTACACTTGTCTGACAATCTCATGACGGAGCAGAGGAGCACCGTGAAGACCACCCTCGCCGAGCCGCTGGATCCTGCCCTGCTGGGGCCGACGACGCAGGTGCACGCACGCTCGATCGACCGTTTCGCCCGCGCGCACGACGCGTCCCACTACCTGCTGATCCCCGATGCCGTGCTCTCCCCCGCTGACGCGGAGGGTGTCGCTCGTGTCTTCGGAGCGGTCAGAGCTGCCGGGCGCACGATGACGTTCCGCTCCGGAGGCACCAGCCTGTCCGGTCAGAGCGTCAGCGGAGACATCCTGGTGGACACGCGCAGCGGCTTCCGCGACATCCGTGTCGAGGACGACGGCGCTGCGGTCCGGGTGGGTCCGGGTGCGACGGTGCGCCAGGTGAACACCAGGCTCGCGAGGTACCGCCGCAAGCTCGGCCCCGATCCGGCGAGTGAGATCGCGTGCACGATCGGCGGCGTCGTCGCCAACAACTCCAGCGGCATGGCGTGCGGTATCACCGAGAACTCGTACCGGACGATCGAGTCGATGACGATCGTGCTTCCCAGCGGCACGATCCTCGACACCGGCCACCCGGATGCGAACGAGATGCTCCGCGCGGCGGAACCCGCCATCGCCGAGGGCCTGCTCTCCCTGCGGGAGCGTCTGCTGGCATCCCCCGAGCACGTCGCCTTCCTCCGTCAGCAGTTCTCGATGAAGAACACGATGGGCTACGGGCTCAATGCACTGCTCGACTTCGATGATCCGGTGCGCATCCTGGAGCATCTCGTCATCGGATCCGAGGGCACGCTCGCCTTCGTGGCGGAAGCCCGCTTCCGCACGATCGAGGTGCTCCCCTCGATCGCGACCGGCCTCCTGGTCTTCGACACGCTGTCCGCCGCGATGACGGCTCTGCCTGATCTCACGCGACTCGGTCTCGCCACGATCGAGCTGATGGACGCCGCCTCGTTGCGTGTCGCGCAGGGGTTAAGCGACGTGCCGGACGCCATCGCCGAGATCGAGGTGCAGGGACACGCCGCTCTGCTGGTCGAAGTCCATGCTCAGGACGCAGACACCCTCGTCGCGTCGAGCTCCGCCGCCCAGACGCACTTCGAAGCCCTCCCGCTCGCCGTCGCCCCGCGCCTCACCACGGATGCGGCCGAACGCGCCGCGCTGTGGCACGTGCGCAAGGGGCTCTACACGGCGGTCGCGGGCGCCCGACCGTCCGGAACGACCGCCCTGCTGGAGGACATCGTGGTCCCGGTGCCGCGTCTCCTCCACACCTGCGAGCGCCTCATCGAGCTCTTCTCCGAGCACGGCTACGAGGGCTCGGTCATCTTCGGACACGCCAAGGACGGCAACATCCACTTCCTCCTCAACGAGCGGTTCGACGATGCGGAAAGCGTCGCGCGCTATCGGCGCTTCACCGACGACCTCGTCGAGCTCGTGCTCTCGCAGCAGGGGTCGCTGAAGGCGGAGCACGGCACCGGTCGGATCATGGCGCCGTTCGTCCGCCGACAGTACGGCGACCAGCTCACCGACATGATGTGGGAGATCAAGAACCTCCTCGACCCGCACGGCATCCTGAACCCGGGCGTTGTGCTCTCCGACGACCCCGACTCCTACCTGCACGACCTCAAACGGGTGCCGACGGTGGAGAAGGAAGTCGACCGCTGCGTCGAGTGCGGGTACTGCGAGCCGACCTGTCCCAGCAAGGGCATCACGCTCACGCCTCGACAGCGCATCGTGATCCGTCGCGATATGGCGTGGGCCGAGGAACAAGGCGACACCGAGCTGCTGCGCGATCTGCAGAAGGACTACGACTACGACGGCGTTCAGACCTGCGCGGTCGACGGCATGTGCGGTGTGGCCTGCCCGGTCGACATCAACACGGGCGACCTGGTGCGTCGACTTCGCGCGGAGCAGTCGAACGCGATCGAGGGGGCCGTGTGGGGCACGGCGGCCAAGCACTGGGGTACGGTCACCCGCGCCGGCGGCGTCGCGCTCACCGTCGCGGACGCCCTCCCCGCCCCTCTGGTGCGCGGGGTCACGCACCTCGGCCGCGCGGTGCTGGGGGCCGACACCGTACCGCTGTACGACGGAGGACTCCCCCACGGCGGCTCGAAGCCACCGCGTCCGGAGGCGCCGACCGATGCGCAGGCCGTCTTCTTCGGCGCGTGCATCGGCACCATGTTCGGCGCGGAGGGCGACGGCGAGGGGTCACGGAATGCGCTGCGAGCGCTCCTGGACCGCGCGGGTATCCCCGTCGTGATCCCGGAGGAGAACGGCGGCCTCTGCTGCGGGACACCCTGGAAGTCGAAGGGTCATCTCGACGGCTATGCCCTGATGTCGGACCGGGTGCTCGATTCGCTGTGGGAGGCCAGTCGCGCGGGCGAGCTTCCCGTGGTGTGCGACGCGGCCTCCTGCACCGAGGGTCTGGACGTCATGCTCGCACAGGCCGTCGCGAAGAGCCCTCGATATGCCGGGCTGCGGATCGAGGATGCGACCACCTTCGTGGCACGCGAAGTCCTGCCGAAGCTGACCGTGCCCGCGAAGCTGCCCACCGTCGCCGTGCATCCGACATGCTCCACGACGGCGCTCGGAGCGACGGGAGCGTTGACCGCGATCGCCGCCGCCGTCGCGGATGACGTGTTCGTTCCCGAGGGGTGGGGCTGCTGCGCATTCGCGGGCGACCGCGGCATGCTGCATCCGGAGCTCACCGCCAGCGCGACGGCACAGGAGTCCGCGGAGATCGCAGCGGCCGAGCGCGCCCAGGGCGGCTACGACGCCTTCGTCTCGGCGAACCGCACCTGCGAGATCGGAATGTCCCGCGCCACCGGCCGGCCGTACCGTCACGTGATCGAGGTGCTCGAGGAGCTCACGCGGGGCTGACTCCGCGCGAAGACACCGAGGGCCCTTCCGACACCATCGGAGGGGCCCTCGTCTCGTCGCGAACCGTCCGTCTCAGCCTGCGGACAGCACCGCGACGGCCTCTCCACGCAGACGCGCGGGGATCACCACGACCGCACGATCACCGTCGGACTTCTCGACCGCACTGCCGTCGGTCCACCGCAGGTCGGACTGCGCGAGCTCGTCCGGCAGGTCGAGCGTCCCGATGCTCGGGTCGAGAGCATGCACGTGCACGGTCGACCCGGTGGTGGTGTAGCGACGCGGGGCACCGCTGCGCTCCCCCATCCGGATCCACGGGCGCGTGCCGTAGACCGTGTCGCCGTTCGTCTGCAGCCATGCACCCAGCTCGCGCATCGCACGACGCTGGAGCTCGGGGATGGAGCCGTCCGCTGCGGGGCCGACGTTGATCAGCAGGTTGCCGTTCTTCGCCACGACGTCGACGAGCAGACGGATCAGCGCCGCGCCGGACAGCGAGTGGCGTTCGTCCTCTGCCTGATTGAAGCCGAAGGAGTAGCCGAGTCCACGCGTCGACTCCCACGGATCCGGGATGATCTCGGGGATGTCCGTGTATTCGCGTGTGAGGAAGCCGTGGTACGGGACGCCCCAACGGTCGTTGACGACACCGTCGGGCACCGCGTCGAAGTACCGCTGCAGGAGGGCGGCGACCGCATACTCGTCGTGCCCCTTGCCACCGTCGGGCCACTCGATGTCGTTCCACAGCACGTCCGGCGAGAAGCGGGACACGAGCTCTTCGAGCTGGGCAGCCGAGTAGCGGGCGAAGTGCGCATCGTTGCGACGGAAGCGGAACAGATCGGTGTCGGACTCGATCGGCGGGAAGTCGCTCACGTGCCAGTCGAGCGCACCGGAGTAGTACACCCCGAACTTCGCCCCCGCGCGACGGGTGGCGTCGTGGAACTCGGAGATCAGGTCGCGGCGCGGACCACGAGCGACCGAGTTGAAACCGGTGGACGCCGTGTCCCAGAGGCAGAAACCCTCGTGGTGCTTGGTCGTGGGGACGATGTACTTGGCCCCGGCACCGACCAACTCGCCCACGAAGGCATCCGCGTCGAACGCCGAGGCGTCCCACCGATCGGCCAGGTCCTCGTACGAGGTGCCGGGGCCGAACAACTGCTGGTGGCGCTCCCAGGTGGGGCTGCCCGCGATCCGCACCGTGTTGCCGTACCACTCGGCGTACTGATGCCAGGCGTACGCATCCTCGGTCGGGATGTTCACGCCGTCGCCGTGCTGCACCGCCCACGCCGGCACCGAGTACAGCCCCCAGTGGACGAAGAACCCGAGCTTCGCGTCCCGATACCAGTCGGGCACACCCTGAGTCGGGTACACCGGGGCGTCAACGCCGAAGTCGGGGCCTGTCCGCTTCTCGAAGTTCATCATGCGTTCTGCTCCTCTGCGGTTCCGCGGCGGACGACGGTGGCGGTCAGGTCCGGATCGCCGTCGGCGTCGAACGGGTAGACACCCGGCTGTAGATGGTGGTGGCCCAGCCGCAGCAGGTCCTGGTCGACGCCACCAGGGGTCAGCGCGAGAGTCCACCCCGCGGCGAGTTCGTAGAGCTCGGGTTCGAGATAGCCGATCTTCACGACGACGATGTCCGCGGTGGTGGGCTCGAGGCCCAGCATCCGGAAGTCAGAGAGGTGGTGGAAAGGCTTGCGGCGCTCGGTGATGATCGCGTGCAGACCGCCCACGGCGATGACGACCTGCGTACCCGCATCCGGGTCGCCATCGCTGATGGAGAACACGGTCCCGGTGATCGTGACAGGTCCGTGTGGACCGGGATCCACCCGGGCTCCGGCATCGAGCGACACCGTGGCTCCGACGCCGGCCGCGACAGCCCGTGCGACGGCTTCGCGGTCGAAGATCGAGGCCACGAGTGTGGTGCGGCTGGAGTCCGTGAGCTCGGCGCGTTCCAGCAGGTGCGCGAGCGTCCAGGTCACGTCGCCGGCGCCACCGGCCGTCGGGTTGTCCCCCGAGTCCGAGATCAGGTAGGGCCGCGGTGCTCCCGGAGCGAGGGCCTTGTCGAGGGCGTCGTCGAGCGAGCCGGTCTCGGCCACGAAGACGAAGTCCTCGCGCGCGTCCCAGAACATCCGCGCGACACGCTCGGCTTCCCGTGCGATCACCTGCTCGTCGTCCCCGGTGACGACCACGTAGGCCTGGCACCGCGGCTCGTCCGCCCAGGCGTAGCCGATCCAGACGGAGGCGTCGACCACCCCGGGGAGGGCTTCGATCTCGGGCAGCTGGGCGTAGATGCTGCGCGCCGGCTCCAGCCGCGTGCTGGTCTTCTCCCCCGGCAGCAGCACGGGCACGGGTACCCAGGCGGAGAAGGGGCGCCGCCGCAGTGGGTCGGAGCCGTGCGGTCCCCTCAGCCGGGCGAGCAGGTTCCACACCGCACGCTCCTTGGTGTTCATCCAATCCTCGTGCGGAGCCATGCGGTAACACGTCAGCAGGTCTACCGCGTCACGCAGCACCTCCGAGACGTTGCCGTGCAGATCCATCGAGGTCGAGACCAGCGTGTGGGGACCGAGGGCGGCGCGCAC
Source organism: Microbacterium sp. CCH5-D1 (assembly GCF_001557335.1). Taxonomy (NCBI): domain Bacteria; kingdom Bacillati; phylum Actinomycetota; class Actinomycetes; order Micrococcales; family Microbacteriaceae; genus Microbacterium; species Microbacterium sp. CCH5-D1. Next base: position 50,192 of record NZ_LSJW01000243.1, on the reverse strand, counting down.
CGCGAGCGCGAGATCGCCCTCGGCGTCGTCCATGCCGACCACGCTCATGGCGCCGTGGATGTCGAAGAAGAACCCGTCGAAGGGACCGTGCTCCCGGATGCCGGCGACGATCGCATCCTTCATCCGGCGATAGGTCTCCGGCGCGACGGCTCCGCCAGGAAGAGAGCGTCCGTGGGTCAGCGGCACCCAGTCCGCGGCGGAGGCGAGTTCGCGTCCATCGTCCAGGAACGGGTAGTACCCCCGCAACGTCGGGCCGGTACGAACCGTGAACGCCTCGTCACCGGAGATGTGAGGCGAGAAGGTGCTCGACTCGATGGAGATCCCGGCGATGCCGATGCGTGGCAGGGCGAGACCGCCGTCGGCGACGGTGGGAAGCGGGCCCATCCAGATCTCGTGGGCTTCAGGACGTGCGGTCACGTGAGGTGCTCCTTGTGGTGCGAGGGTCGTGCGTGGGGTCGGTCGTCTCTCAGCGTGCGCCTGCCGGCACGAGCGCACGGCGGGCCGTCTCGATCGCGCCGAGAGCGACCGCGTCGGAACCGAGGACGGCCGGAATGATGCGCAGCGGGATACCCGACACCGGCGAGTCGGTGGCGAGCGTACGCGCGATGGCCGGCTCGAGGAGGTCCCATGCGGCCGTGACCCCGCCCCCGACGATCGCGCAGGGCAGGTCGAGGATCGTGGCCGCGGTCGCGCAAGCGAGGGCGAGCGCCCGACCCGCAGCGTCGAACGCCGCAATCGCCTCCGTGTCGCCGCGGCGCGCACGGTCGGCGACCTCGCGAGCGTCGCGCACCGGGGCGCCCGTGCTCTCCTGGTAGCGCAGCGCGATGGAAGTGCCGGAGGCCAGCGTCTCGAGATGCCCGATCTGGCCGCAGGTGCAGACGAGGTCGCTGTACCCGGGTGTGTGTCCGATCTCACCGGCGGCACCGTGCGGTCCGTGGTGAAGTTCGCCGTCGATGAGGACGGCGCCGCCCACCCCCGTGCCGAGCATGACGCCGAGCACGTCCCGATCCGTGCGCCCTTCCGCCGCGGCCTCACCGAGCAGGAAGGCGTTCACGTCGTTCTCTACCCGCACGGGGACGCCGAGGCGTGACGCCAGTTCATGCCCGAGGGCGAACCCCGTCCAGCCGACGAAGGTCGCCGACGCCGCACGGATCGTCCCCGTCTCGTGGTCGATGACTCCGGCCGCCCCCACTCCGGCTGCGGCCAGCGATACTCCCGCCTCCGCTGCCAGCGACATGGCGAGGGTCGCTGCCGCATCCGCCATCGCTGCACCGCCGAGCGCGGCCGGTGCGCCGACGCTGCCCCGGCCGAGCACGGCACCGTCACCGTCCACCAGAAGGGCGGCGATCTTGGTGCCGCCGATGTCGATCCCGACGAGAGCCGCACCGGGTCCGGCTGCGCCACCGATGAGCGTGCTGGTCCCCTGTTCCTGACCGATCATGCTCAGCGACCACCCAGCCCGGCCATCGCGATCCCCTTGACGAGGTGCTTCTGCAGCACGATCACAAGGATCGTGGTCGGCACCATCGAGATGATCGCGGCTGCCATCTGCAGGTCCCACCGCGTGCCGGTGAGCCCGGCGAAGCTCGCGAGGCCGACCGGAAGCGTGCCGTGCGCGTTGTAGTCGACCGTCACGATCAGCGGCCACAGGTAGCTGTTCCAGAACGAGAGGAACGTGAACACCGCGAGCACCGCCACCGCCGACTTCGACAGCGGAAGGATGATCTGCAGGAACGATCGCACGGGGCCTGCGCCGTCGACACGGGCCGCCTCCTCCAGCTCATAGGGGATGCCGCGGAAGAACTGCCGCATCAGGAAGGTGCCGAAGGCGCCGAACGCGAACGGAAGGATGAGCGCCTGGTATGTGTCGACCCAGTTGAACCACTGCATGACCTGGAACATGGGGATGACGAGCACCTCGGCGGGAACCATCAGGGTGGCCAGGAACAGCACGAACACCGCGTCCCGGCCCTTCCACCGCAGGCGCCCGAAGGCGTATCCGGCTGCGGTCGAGACGATCAGCACGACGAGCGTTCCGCCGATCGCGACGATGAAGGAGTTCATGATGTACGTCAGGAACGGCCCGTAGGCGAACACGTCGACGAAGTTGCTCCACCGCAGTTCGGAGCCCACCAGGGTCGGCGGCATCGAGAACATCTCCGCGTTCGGCTTGAGAGCCGAGAAGAACGCGTAGATCAACGGCGAGATGAAGATCAGCGCAGCCACGTAGATCGCGACGTGCGCGAGGATCAGACGGGCGCGGGCGCCGGGGGTCGTCGCCGCACCGCGTGCGCGCTCGCGTTCGCGATCGGCGCGGCCGGTGCGTCCGGCGGGCCGGACGAGGGTCTCAGTGCTCATAGTGCACCCACTTCTTCTGTGCGGCGAACTGGAGCCCGGTGATCGCGATGATGATCGCGAACAGGATCCACGCGGCTGCAGCGGCGAGGCCGAGATCGCCGAAGGTGAATCCCTGCTCCCAGATGTACATGACGAGCGGCTTCGTGGCATTGCCCGGACCGCCGCCGGTGAGCATCTGCGGCTGCACGAACACCTGCAGCGACGTGATCATCGTCATGATGGTGGCGAAGAAGATCGATGGCGAGATCATCGGGACGATGATGCTCCACACCCGCCGGATCCCCTGTGCGCCGTCGATGCTCGCCGCCTCCAGCACGCTCTCGGGGAGCTGCTCGAGGGCGGCCGAGAAGATCAGCATGTTGTAGCCGAGTCCCTGCCAGACGCTCATGACGACGACCATGATCATGGCCCACGACGGATCGGCGAGGAAGTTGGGCAGCTCGATGCCGAACCAGGTCTGCGAGAGGCCGTTGAAGAGTCCCTGCGGCTGGAGCATCATCTTCCAGACCAGCACGTTGGCGACCATCGGCGTGACGACGGGGATGAAGAACAGCACCCTCAGTGCGCCGCGACCGCGGATCCGGGAGTTCAGACCGAGAGCGAGCACGAGCGAGAGAGCGACGCTCAACGGCACGTACAGCAGGGTGTACACCGCCGAGTTGCGCAGCGCCGGCCAGAAGTCGGGGCTGCTGGTGAACAGCTTGACGTAGTTGTCCACGCCGTTGAAGGTCCGCTCGCCGAAGGTCGGCCAGTCGAAGACGCTCATCACGATCGACAGCCCGACGGGCACGATCGTGAACAGGGCGAGCCCGATCAGGGCTGGGCTTGCGAATCCCAGCGCCTGACCGGCCTCCACCTTGGCGAGCGATCGTCGACGTCTCGTGGTGATCGTCATCTCAGTTTCTTCCTCTGTTACTGCATTGCTGCTGTGGTGGCCGAGGCCCGATCACTCGCCGAACTGCGCCTGCGCGTTCGACAGCAGCTCTTCCATCGTCATCTGGCCGTTGTAGACGCTGACGAGGTTGGGCTGGATGTAGCTGTCGAGCTTCTGCCAGTTCTTCGTCATGTAGAGGGGGACGGTGTCACCGAACGCAGCCTCGAAGACGGACTTCACCTGGTCGCGGTACTTCTCGTCGATCGACTCGAAGTACAGCGGCTGCGACGACGTGCGTGCCGGGTAGGAGCGGCCGGACGACGCGATGTAGTCCTGCGCGTCCTCGCCGAGCAGCGAGCCCATGACCTTGAGCGCGGCCTCGGGATTCTTGCAGTTGGCCGAGATGCCGTAGCCCGAGCCGAGGATCGGACCGGGGTTGCCGTCGACTCCGGCGGGCAGCGGGACCATGCCTGCGGCGAAGCCCGACTCGTTGTCGAGGTAGCTCACCGCGTTCCAGGTGCCGTCGACGGCCATGGCCGCGTTGGCGCCGGTGTACTGGTTCTCTCCCCACCCCGTGTCGGAAGCGGAGGCCACGGGTGCGGCGACCTTCTTCTCGGTCACGAGCTCGGCGTACCAGGTCGACGCGTCGACGAAGGCCTTCTCATCGATGTGCAACGTGCCGTCCTCGGAGGCCGGCTGCGTGGCGGAGTAGGCGATCGGCATCGACATCCACTGGTAGCCGCCCATACCCATGCCGAAGCCGTACTTGCCGTCCTTGGTGGCGTCGGCGGCGATCTTGTCGAAGTCGTCGAACGTCCACCCGATCTCAGGGGTTGCGGCGCCGGCGGCGGTCAGCATGTCCTGGTTGTAGTAGACGAGCATGGTGGCGACGTCGAACGGCACGCCGTAGGTCTTGCCCTCGAAGCTGAGGATCCCGTCGGCGCTCGGATTGAAGTCGGCCCAGTCGATTCCCGCCGTCTTCAGGTCGGCATCGCTCAGCTCGCGGAAGCCGCCGGTGTAGCCTCCCAGCTGCGCGCCGCTCATGCCCGTGACGCACGCCATGTTGCCGCTGGCCATGTTGGTGGTCAGCTTCGTGAAGAAGTCGCTCCACGGCGACGTCTGCAGCTTGATCTTGATGTCGGGGTTCTGCTCCTGCGCGAACGCGACCTGCGCCTCGAGGGCGTCCACGTCCGACTCGCTCCCGGCCCACATGTCCACCACGATGGTGTCGCCGTCTGCCGAACCACCCGTGCCGCTGCCGCTCGCGCAGCCGGTCATCGCGACCGCGACGCCGGCGACGGCGACCACAGCCCCTACACGCAACTTCTTCATTGAATGCCTCCTGGAAAGGGAACCGGTTAATTCGCGGGTCGAAGTAACCTAGTAGGATTTCGTATGAAGTTACCGTTTCATACTTCGCAAGTGGCCGCAAGCCGAACATCCGATGTTTATCGGAGCTTGATAATTCGTAACTCCCGGGAAACACGACGAACCCCCGCTACGCTGACGATGCTCCGACAGGAAAGTGCTCTCATGACGAACTCCGCTGACACCGCCGTCGACGATCCGCACACGCGACGCATCCTCGACCTCGTCGCCCGCGGTGAGGCGCGATCGCGTTCCGAGCTCGCCGCCTCGCTCGGCGTGGCCGCATCGACGGTCGGTCTCCGCGTGCAGTCCCTGCTGGATGCCGGCGTGCTCAGAGAAGCCGGAGACGGCACGTCACGCGGAGGGCGGCGCCCACGTGTCCTTCAGATCGCGGCGGACGGCTTCGTCCTGTCCGCTGACCTCGGCGGCGGACACGCCCGCATCGGCAGGCACTCCCTCAGCGGTGCCCTCCTGGACAGTGAATCCATCGCCGTCGATGTCACCGAGGGACCGCAGGCCACCCTGGATCGCCTGGCGGTCGTGTTCGACCGTCTCCTGTCCTCGGGGAGGATCCATGCGATCGGGATCAGCCTCCCCGGTCCGGTCGACATCTCCACGGGATCCGTCGACCAACCCTCGCGGATGCCCGGATGGCCGGGGTTCCGCGTCGGCGAGCACCTCTCCGCGCGCTACGGGGTCCCTGTCGCCGTCGACAACGACGCGAACCTCGCCGCGCTCGGCGAGCACCGTGAGCGTTTCGGCCACACCGGTCACAGCATCACGGTGAAGGCGGGAACCGCCATCGGCAGCGGCATCATCGTGGACGGGCACGTGCACCGCGGCGCCACGTCGGCCGCGGGCGACATCACCCACACGCGCATCGACGGCAGCGGCGACATCCCCTGCTCCTGCGGAAACACCGGATGCCTGGAAACCGTGGCGAGCGGGGCGAGTCTGGTCCGACAGATGCGCGAGCGCGGGAACGACGCCGTGCGCACGACGACCGACGTGCTGAGCCTGGCGCGCGACGCCGATCCCCTCGCCACGACTCTGGTCCGAACCGCCGGCACCCACCTGGGTCAGGCACTCTCCGGGGTCGTGAACTTCTTCAATCCGCACGCCGTGTTCCTCACCGGCAGCATGAGCGCATCCGAACCGTTCATCGCGGCCGTCCGCAGCCGCGTCTACGAGGCCTGCCACCCGCTCGCCACCCAGCGACTGCGCATCGAGTCCGCGGCGACGGGCGCCGACGCCATCCTGCACGGCGCGGCCCGACTCGCGCTCGAGGGCATGGACATCCCCGTGGCGGCCGCCTGAGCCACCGCCACGGTGCAGATCAGTCCTCGATCAGGGTCAGCTCGATCACGGGGACCAGCACATCGGGTCGACGCACCGGGAGGTGGACGGTCAGAGTCCCCTCGGCCTCGCCTGCGGGTGTCATGAGATCCGCCTCGCGATCGGGGTCGGACACGCTCGTCTGGAGCCAGGATCCGTCGTTGAGCAGCCGGACGTACGACACCTTGCCCGCGAGCTCCGGGAGGTGGACGAAACCCATGGGCCAGCTGAAGAGGCTCAGGTAGAGCCGGTTTCCCCTGCGCGTGTAGACGCCCTCACGCGGTGGGGTGAAGGCCGCGTACCCCGCGCCGACCACCGCGTTCCGGTGCAGGCGCATCCACTCCCCGATCTCCGCCAACGTGCTCGCATCCCGCGGAGCGATCGCCCCACGCCCGTCCGGGCCGATGTTCAGCAGCATGTTGCCGTCCATCGAGACAGAGTCGACGAGCATCTGCACGAGCAACGTCGACGACTTCTGGTCCATGTTGTCGCGGTGGTAACCCCACGATCCGTTCAGCGTCTGGCACGCCTCCCATGTGAGGGGAACGCCGTCTCGCACGATCGGCGCGGTGGGCTGATACTGCTCTGGCGTGACGAAGTCCGCGGGGATACCCAGACGATCGTTGACCAGCATGTTCGGCTGCAGCTCCCGGCACAGAGCGAGCAGTGCCTCCGCATCCCAGTCCCCGGGGCCCTTGCCTGCCCACCCGTCCTTCTCCTCCGGGTAGGTGAAATCGAAGAAGAGGTAGTCGATGTCGCCGTACTCCGTGAGGAGCTCGCGCACCTGACCGTGGAGGTAGGCGCGATATCCGGCCATGTCGCGGCCGGCGTTCAGCTCATGAGCGTTCTCGTCGTCGCGACGCGGGTGGTTCCAGTCGATCGTGAAGTCGGGGTGATGCCAGTCGATGACCGAGTGGTACAGGCCGACTTTCAGGCCTTCCGCCCGCAGCGCGTCGACGTACTCGCGCACCAGGTCACGTCCGGTGTTCGCGACCGAGGTGAAGTCGGTCAGCTTCGAATCCCAGAGGCAGAAACCGTCGTGGTGCTTCGTGGTGAGCACGACATACCCCATGCCCGTCGCTTTCGCCGTGCGCGCGAGTGCTGCGGCATCGAAGAGATCGGGATCGAAGTGCTCGAAGTACTGACGGTAGTCCTCGTCCGTGAGCCGCTCGTAGTTCTGCACCCACTCGTGCCGTGCGGCGGTGCTGTAGAGGCCGAAGTGGACGAACATGCCGAACCGAGCCCGGTCAAACCATTCCTGTCGCATACCTCCCATCCTGGCACAGACATCCGATGTTTAGAGAGTGGATGGACCTGCTCGACGCAGAACGGGCGCCCCCGAAGGGACGCCCGTTCGTTCGAAGATCGAATCAGCGCGCGGCGCTGCCGTCGATGTAGTCCTCGTCCTGCTGCTTCCATGCGAAGAGCGAGCGCAGCTCCTTGCCGGTGACCTCGATGGGGTGCTGCTCCTCCTTGGCACGCAGCGCCAGGAACTCCTCGGCCCCGTTGTCCTGGTCGTCGATGAAGCGCTTGGCGAAGGCGCCGGACTGGATGTCGGCCAGCACGCCCTTCATGCTCTCCTTGACGCGCTCGTCGATGACGCGCGGGCCCGAGACGTAGTCGCCGAACTCGGCGGTGTCGGAGATCGACCAACGCTGCTTGGCGATGCCGCCCTCCCACATGAGGTCGACGATGAGCTTGAGCTCGTGCAGCACCTCGAAGTACGCGATCTGCGGCTGGTAGCCCGCTTCGGTGAGGGTCTCGAAGCCCGCCTGCACGAGGTGGCTCACACCACCGCAGAGCACGGCCTGCTCGCCGAACAGGTCGGTCTCGGTCTCTTCGGTGAACGTCGTCTTGATGACGCCGGCCCTGGTGCCGCCGATGGCTTTCGCGTAGGAGAGCGCCAGGTCCCAGGCCTTGCCCGATGCGTCGCGCTCGACGGCGATGATGTCGGGGATGCCGCGGCCCGCGACGAACTCACGACGCACGGTGTGGCCCGGAGCCTTCGGGGCGACCAGGATCACGTCGACGCCCTCGGGAGCGTCGATGTAGCCGAAGCGGATGTTGAAGCCGTGGGCGAACGCGAGCGTCTTGCCGGCCGTGAGGTTCGGCGCGATGGACTCGCTGTAGATCGTGCGCTGGTGCTGGTCCGGCGCGAGGATCATGATGACGTCGGCCCACTTGGTGGCCTCGGCGACGGTCTTGACCGGGAAGCCTGCCTCCTCGGCCTTGGCCGCCGACTTCGAGCCCTCCTTGAGGGCGATCGCGACCTCGACACCCGAGTCGCGAAGGTTCTGCGCATGGGCGTGGCCCTGCGAGCCGTAACCGACGATGGCGACCTTCTTGCCCTGGATCAGGGACAGGTCTGCATCGGCGTCGTAGAAGATCTCGGTGCTCACTTTGTGTTTCTCCTTGATTGTGGTTCGTGTAGGTAGAGGGGGCGCATCAACCGCGCAGCACGCGTTCCGTGATGCTCTTGCCACCGCGGCCGATGGCGAGAAGACCGGACTGCGCGATCTCCTTGATGCCGAAGGGCTCGAGCGCGCGGAGCATGGCATCGACCTTGCCCTTGTCGCCGGTGACCTCGATCACGAGCGCGTCGGAGGCGTAGTCGACCACGGAAGCGCGGAAGAGGTTGACGACCTCGATCACGTTCGAGCGGGTGGCGTTGTCGGTGCGGACCTTCACGAGCATGTGCTCGCGCTGCACCGACGTGGCGAAGTCGAGCTCGACGATCTTGATCACGTTGATCAGCTTGTTGAGCTGCTTGGTGACCTGCTCGAGCGGGAGCTCATCGACATCGACGACGACGGTGATCCGGGAGATACCAGGCACCTCCGTCACGCCGACGGCGAGGGAATCGATGTTGAAGCCGCGGCGGGCGAAGAGGCCGGCCACACGGGTCAGAAGGCCGGGGGTGTTCTCCACCAGCAGGCTCAGCACATGGGTCGACATGGATCAGTCCTCCTCGTCGAATGCGGGCGCGTGCTCGCGGGCGTACTGGACGTAGCTGTTGCTGACTCCCTGCGGCACCATCGGCCACACCATGGAATCGGCACTCACCACGAAGTCGATCACCACAGGCCGATCGTTCGTCTCGAGTGCGAGCTTGATGGCGGCGTCGACCTCTTCCTCCTTCTCCACGCGGATCGCGAGGCAGCCGTAGGCTTCGGCGAGCTTCACGAAGTCGGGGATGCGGATCGTTCCGTGACCGGTGTTGAGATCGGTGTTCGAGTGACGTCCGTCGTAGAACAGCGTCTGCCACTGGCGCACCATGCCCAGCGAGGAATTGTTGATGATCGCGACCTTGATCGGGATGTTGTTGATCGTGCAGGTCGCGAGCTCCTGATTGGTCATCTGGAAGCAGCCGTCGCCGTCGATCGCCCAGACCGGACGATCGGGCTCGGCGACCTTGGCACCCATGGCTGCCGGCACCGAGTAGCCCATCGTTCCGGCACCGCCGGAGTTCAGCCAGGCGTTCGGACGCTCGTACTTGATGAACTGCGCAGCCCACATCTGGTGCTGGCCGACTCCGGAGGCGAAGATGCCCTCCGGCCCGGTGAGCTCGCCGATGCGCTGGATCACGTGCTGAGGAGCGAGCAGACCGTCGGTCGTCGGCGCGAATCCCAGCGGGAACTCGGTACGCAGACCGTCGAGGTACGACCACCACTCCTCGATGTCGGGCTTCGTGTCGGCCGTCGCGCCACGGAACGCCGCGTCGAGGTCGGTGAGCACGTCGCGCACATCGCCGACGATCGGCACGTCGGCCGTGCGGATCTTGGAGATCTCCGCCGGGTCGATGTCGACGTGGACGACCTTCGCGTTGGGTGCGAACAGCGCCGCCTTACCCGTGACACGGTCGTCGAACCGCGCACCGAGCGAGACGAGGAGATCGGCCTCCTGCAGAGCGAGCACAGCGGGAACCGTGCCGTGCATGCCGGGCATGCCGAGGTGCTGCGGGTGCGAGTCCGGGAAAGCACCACGGGCCATCAGCGTCGTGACGACCGGGGCGCCGGTGGACTCGGCGAGTTCGAGGAGTTCTGCGGACGCCTTGCCGCGGATCACGCCGCCACCCACGTACAGCACCGGCTTCTTGGCTTCGGCGAGAAGGGCCGCCGCGGCCTGGATCTGCTTCCCGTGCGCCTTGGTCACAGGACGGTAGCCGGGCAGGTCGATCTTGGGCGGCCACACGAAGGGCGCGGTCGCCTGCTGCGCGTCCTTGGTGATGTCGACCAGCACCGGACCGGGGCGCCCGGTGCCGGCGATCTCGTACGCCGCAGCGATCGCGCCCGGGATGTCCGCCGCGTCCTTCACGAGGAAGGAGTGCTTGGTGATCGGCATCGTGATGCCCACGATGTCGGCCTCCTGGAACGCATCCGTCCCCATGAGGGTCGAGAACACCTGACCGGTGATCGCGAGCATCGGCACCGAATCCATGTAGGCGTCGGCAATCGCGGTCACGAGGTTGGTCGCGCCGGGACCGGAGGTCGCGATGCACACGCCCACCTTGCCGGATGCGGACGCGTACCCCTCGGCCGCGTGCCCGGCTCCCTGCTCGTGACGAACCAGGATGTGACGGAGCTCGGAAGCGTCCATCAGCGGGTCGTAGACGGGGAGGATGGCCCCGCCAGGAAGCCCGAACACGTCGGTGACGCCGAGCAGCTCGAGCGAGCGGACCACGGCCTCAGCGCCCGTGATCTCCGGTGCGGCAGGTTGACGGGCGGGCGGCCTCGGCACGGCCGGGGCGGAATCAGCAGTCATGACTTTCCTTCTGATGATCTGTGGAGGACGCCGGATGTCCGATCGGCCGGGTTCCTGAGCCTGTCGATGGATCAGCCGGTGGTCGCTCCCTCGGCGGCGGACCGCACGAGGCGCGAGTACTTGGCAAGAACGCCTCGGGTGTAGCGCGGGGGAAGCGGCTCCCAGCCAGAGCGGCGGGAGGCGAGCTCTGCCTCGTCGACGAGTAGATCGAGAGAGCGAGCTGCGATATCGACCCGTATCAGATCACCATCGCGCACGAAGGCGATAGGACCTGCGTCCACCGCTTCGGGTGCTATGTGGCCGATGCACAGGCCGGTTGTGCCGCCTGAGAATCGTCCGTCCGTCAAGAGTAGTACATCTTTTCCGAGTCCAGCGCCCTTGATGGCCGCGGTGATCGCGAGCATCTCCCGCATGCCCGGTCCACCCTTGGGTCCCTCGTAGCGGATCACGATCACCGTGCCGGGTTCGATCTCGCCCTCGGCCACGGCATCCATGGCCGCGCGCTCGCGCTCGAACACGCGGGCCGGTCCCTCGAACACCGCCGCGTCGAAACCCGCCGTCTTGACGACGGCACCCTCCGGGGCGAGCGAGCCGTGCAGGATCGTGAGCCCGCCCGTGGCGTGGATCGGGTTGTCGAACGTGTGGATGACCTCGCCGTCGATCGGCTGCGGGTCGAGGTCCGCGAGGTTCTCGGCGAGCGTCTTGCCGGTGACCGTGAGCGCGTCGCCGTGCAGGAGGCCCTCGTCGAGCATGGCCTTCATGATCACGGGGATGCCGCCGTGGCGGTCGACGTCGTTCATGACGTACTTGCCGAACGGCTTCATGTCGGCCACGTGCGGGACCTTGTCGCCGATGCGGTTGAAGTCGTGAAGACTCAGCTCGACCTCGGCCTCTCGCGCGATGGCGAGGAGGTGGAGGACGACGTTGGTCGAGCCGCCGAGGGCCATCGCGAGGGCGATCGCGTTCTCGAACGCCTCCTTGGTGAGGATGTCGCGCGTCGTGATGCCCTGACGGAGCAGGTTGACGACGGCCTCGCCCGACCGATGCGCGAAGTAGTCGCGACGGCGGTCGGCAGCGGGCGGCGCGGCGGAGCCCGGCAGGCTGAGCCCGAGTGCCTCGGCGACGGAGGCCATGGTGTTGGCGGTGTACATGCCGCCGCATGCTCCCTCACCGGGAGCGATGGCGCACTCGATGCGCTTGAGGTCTTCCTCGCTCATCAGGCCGGCACGGCAGGCGCCGACCGCCTCGAACGAGTCGATGATCGTGACGTCCTTCTCGGTGCCGTCGGAGAGCTTGACCCAGCCCGGCGCGATCGACCCGGCGTAGAGGAAGACACTCGACAGGTCGAGGCGGGCGCTGGCCATGAGCATGCCGGGGATCGACTTGTCGCAGCCGGCGAGCAGGACGGAGCCGTCCAGGCGCTCGGCCATCATCACGGTCTCGACCGAGTCGGCGATGACCTCGCGGGAGACGAGTGAGAAGTGCATCCCCTCGTGGCCCATCGAGATGCCGTCCGAGACGGAGATGGTTCCGAACTGCAGCGGGTACCCGCCGCCGGAGTGCACGCCCTCCTTCGCCCCCTGAGCAAGACGGTCGAGGCTCAGGTTGCAGGGAGTGATCTCGTTCCAGCTGGACGCGATGCCGATCTGCGGCTTGTCCCAGTCGGCGTCGCCCATGCCGACGGCACGGAGCATACCGCGGGAGGTCGTGGCCTCGATGCCGTCGGTGACGACGCGGCTGCGGGGCTTGATGTCGATGGGCGCGCTGCTGGAGGGATCATGCGAGGACATGACGGAAGTCTATTGCCGCCGAGAGGCACGTTCGTCCGCCAACGCCTCCAGAAGCTCGGCGATCTGTTGTGGAGAGTCCACACGAAGGGTCGCGGCGCTCTCCCCCGGCCCGACCCGGACGCCGAGGTCGCCGGGCTGCAGCACACGCATCGCATCCTCGTCCGTCACATCGTCGCCGGCGAAGAGGATCCCGGTGGCGTCGAACCTCTCGCGGAGAGCGGCCATCGCCGCGTCCTTGCCCTCCGTTCGCGACGAGAACTCGAGCACCCTGTGGCCCGAACGCCGTCTCCAGTGCGGGAACCGCTCCGCGACGAGGGCATCGATCTCGGCGAAGACGCGCTCCTCGGTCTCGCGGTCGGCACGACGGGTGTGCACGCCCATGCCGAAGGTCTTGGGCTCGAACTCGGCGCCTTCATATCGGTCGATGATCGGCTTCGCCGCCGCCCACAGCTCCTCACGAGCACCATCGTCCGTCGGCTCGCCGGGAGCATCAGCGTCGCCCTCCCCCGGGAACCAGTACTGGGCGCCGTGCGATCCGGCCAAGGCGATCGCGGAGTCGTCGGTGTGCTCCGTGATGACACGGAGGTCATGCATGCTGCGTCCGGAGACGTAGGCGACGACGGTGTCCGGAAGAGCGGCGAGGCGGTCGACCTGGACGGCGACTTCGGGAAGGGCTCTGGCTGCCATCGGATCCGGGACCAGCGGCGATGCCGTGCCGTCGAAGTCGAGCGCGACCACAAGCCGTGCAGTGCCGGCCAGAGCGCTCAGGTCGTCATCGGCTGTTCCAGGGGTCCAAGGGCGCGTCACGGATTCTCCAATCGAAGGGGGCTCTCCCAGTATCGCGGGCCGTGCGCGGGCTCAGCGACCGCGCACCTCCGCCAACGCGGCGAGGAACGACGACGACCACGCGGTCACGTCGTTGTCGAGCACCCGGCGCCGGAGCGAGCGCATGCGACGCGACTGCTCGCCCGCCGGCATGTCCACGGCGGTCATGATCGCGTCCTTGAGACCTTCGATGTCGTGCGGGTTGACGCGCACGGCCTGGCGCAGCTCGTCCGCCGCTCCCGTGAACTCGCTCAGCACGAGCACGCCGCGATTGTCGGCCCTGGTGGCGACGTACTCCTTGGCCACGAGGTTCATACCGTCGCGGAGCGCGGTCACGAGCATGACATCCGCCGCCAGGTAGAGCGCGACCATCTCCTCGCGCGGATACCCCTGGTGCAGGTACCGGATGGCGGAGTGCCCCATGGTGTCGTTGTCGCCGTTGATGCGGCTCACGGCGAGCTCGATCTCGTCCCGCAGGTGCACGTAGGCATCGACCCGCTCGCGGCTGGGACTCGCGACCTGCACCAGTGTCACGTCCTCGACGTTCAGTCGCCCGTCCTCGAGCAGTTCGCCATAGGCCTTGATGCGGTGCCGGATGCCCTTCGTGTAGTCGAGTCTGTCGACGCCGAGCAGGATGCGCTTGGGGTTGCCGAGGCTGGCTCTGATCTCGGCGGCTCTGGCCTGGATGTCCTCCCTGGCCGCGAGCTCGAGGTAGGGGTCGGTGTCGATGGAGATCGGGAAGGCTCTCGCCACCGCCGTCCTGGTCTGCTCGCCCTCCGGCACCGCGACGTGCGAGCCCTTGACCTCGTAGCGCAAGCGGCGGCGCACGGCGGTCAGGAAGTAGGTGGCGTCCTGCGCGCGCTGGAAGCCGATGACGTCGGCGCCGAGGAGTCCGCGCAGCACCTGGTCGCGCCAGGGCAGCTGCGCGTACAGACCGTGAGCGGGGAACGGGATGTGGTGGAAGTAGCCGATGGTGACGTCGGACCGCAGTTCCCGCACCATCTGCGGCACGAGCTGGAGCTGGTAGTCGTGCACCCACACGGTGCCGTCCTTCGCGACCGCGGCGGCAGCAGCCTCGGCGAAGCGGCGGTTCACCGTCACGTATGCCTCCCACCATTCCCGGTGGTACTGCGGCGGCGCGATCACATCGTGATAGAGCGGCCAGATGGTGTCGTTCGCGAAGCCTTCGTAGTACTCGGCGACCTCCTGAGCGCTGAGCGTCACCGGTATCAGGTCGATGCCGTCGGCCGCGAACGGCTCCAGCTCGACGTCGGCCTGGCCGGGCCAGCCCACCCAGGCCCCGTGCACACTGCGCATCATCGGCTCGAGCGCGGCGACGAGACCACCGGGAGACGTGCGCCAGGTCTCCTCACCTCCGGGACCCACCACCCGATCGACGGGCAGGCGGTTGGCGACGACGACGAAATCTGCTGCGGCCACGAGGGCTCCTCCCGGGGTTTCCTCCAGGCTACCGAGGAACGTCGATCTCCGCGGATCGCGCGTCAGGGGTTGACGCGGGCCTCGCGTCCCCTCTACCGCTGAGGAACCAGTTCGCCACACCCGCGATGAAGGCGATCAGTGCCGCGATCATCGGCAGCAACAGCGCAGCGGGCGTGCCGACGTTCTCGGCGATCTCACCCGCGAAGGCGGCTCCGATGGACTGCCCGACGACGACGCCGGAGCCGAGCATCGTCATGACGGTGGCGGAGCGTCCCCGGGGACTGCGGGCCGCACCGAAGCTGTACTGCGTGACGAGAGTGGGACCGATGCCGATGCCCATGATCGCGAGCGCCAGCATCATGGTGCCGGGGGTGTCGACCAATCCGAGCAGCAGCGTGCCCGCCAGCAGGATCCCGGAGAACACGAGCCACCGCGCGCGCATCGAGAATCGCGGGGGAAGCCATGCGACACCGAGTGCGAGGATGGCGGACCCCACGCCCATGACCCCGTAGAGGAGGCCGGCCTGCTCCGGCGCCCCGCGGTCGGCCATGAACGACGTCAGCGAGGTGAGCATCGTGCCGAAGAAGATGCCGACGCCGAGGATGCCGACCACCACGATCAGCAGCTGGGGCCGGAACAGCTCGGAGACGGCCGAAGGCGCCTTCCCGTCGGCGTCGCGATCCTGCGAGACGTGTCGACCGCTGGGATGCAGCGCGAAGGCACCCACGAAGACCACGGTGAGGACGGCCGCACCGACCAGCGGAGCCCACGGCGCGACCGCCGACGCCAGGATCCCGACCAGGAACGGCCCGAACACGAACACCGTCTCGTCCGCCGCCGACTCGTAGGCCATCGTGCCCGACACCGTCTTCGCACGGCGGGACTCCGCCATTCGTTCGCTGATGATCGTCACGAGCCGCGACCGTGAGAGCGGAGCGACCTGCGGGGCGCTCGCCCCGATGCCGACGGCGGCGAGCAGCACGAATCCGTCCGGCGCCGTTCCGTAGACGACCACGGTGAACAGCAGAAGCATGGCCGCGTTCGCGACAGCGAGCACCATCAGCACGACCCGCTGCCCGAAGCGATCGGCTGCTGCCCCGAGCAGAGGCCCGAAGCATGCGGTGCCGAGACCCACGGCCGCAGAGGTGAGACCTCCGAGCGAGAGGGAGCCCCGCGCGGAGACGACGACCGTCAGCACGCCGACGACCATCATCGCGAACGGCAGCCGGGCGATGAAGGCGATGAGGAAGTAGGGAAGGCCGGCGAGACGGAGAAGAGTCGGCTCGGCGATTTGCTGCGATGCTGTTGCGCGTGTCATGGCTCTCGCGCGTCGAAGACGCGATGTCGGGTGCCGCCGCTGTCCGCCGGAATGCCGACGGCCGGTAGATACACGGTTGTGCGGCCGCGGGCGAGCCGCGACCAGGCCATGATAGCGGGTGCGCCCGAGTGCCGTCCGTCAGCTCGTTCCCTGCCGGATCCACCGGGGGCTTGTCAAGGCTCCATGCGACCAAGGGTGCGGGAAGGTAGCGTGGGGGAATGCGCTACCTCTTCAGCACCGGACTTGTCGCTGCGATCTCCGCCGGAGTCTCCCTGCTGCGCGGCACCCGCGAGCAGCCCGTCACCTGGCGTGCCGTGCTGTCCTGGGTGAGCTGGGGCATCACGATGGCCCTCGCCGTCGGCGCCGTGATCGACATGAACCGCGAACGTCGCGGTGTGCTGGTGGACGCCGACTCCCCGCAGTCGGTCAAGAAGGCGAAGAAGGCCCAGCGACTGCAGTTCCGCTCGCAGAAGGCCCTCGCCGACACGCAGGACCACGCTAAAGACTCACGTCCCTGATCGGCCGCTGGCCGGGACCGTCGTCATCGGGTGAGGATGAGCGCCTCTCCCTGACCGCCGCCGCCGCACAGTCCGACCGCCGCGGTCCCCGCGCCCCGACGTGCCAGCTCGTGCGCGAGGTGCACGACGAGCCTGTTGCCTGAGGATCCGATGGGGTGACCGATCGCGATGCCGCCACCATGGATGTTCACGATGCTCTCGTCGATGCCCAGCTCGTCCTGAGAACGTGCGACGACGGCGCCGAAGGCCTCGTTGATCTCGACCAGATCGAGATCGGACGGCGAGATGCCCTGTTTGGCGCACGCACGCTCGATCGCCCGCGCCGGTTGCGCCTGCAGCGAGTTGTCCGGTCCTGCCGTCTGACCGCTCGCACCGACGGTCGCCAGCACGGGCCAGCCCTTCACCGTCGCGACGCCGCGGGTCGTCAGCACGACCGCGGAGGCACCGTCGGAGATCGGCGATGAGTTACCGGCGGTGATCGAGCCGCCTTCCGCGAACGCCGCTCTGAGTCCCGAAAGCGTCTGCACGGTCGTGTCGGGTCGTACGCCCTCGTCCTTCGTCACGCGCACGGGCTCACCCCGTCGTTGAGGAACGTCCACGGCGACGATCTCCGCGTCGAACACTCCCGACTCCTGCGCTGCCGTCGCGCGCTGGTGGGAGAGAGCCGCGACCTGGTCCTGCGCCGCCCTGGTGAGTCCGAAACGCGCGTTGTGCCGTTCCGTCGATGCTCCCATGCTCTCCTGGTCGTACGCGTCGGTGAGCCCGTCGTAGGCCATGTGGTCGAGCACCTCGACGCTTCCGTATGTCCAGCCGTCGCGGGAACCCATCAGCAGGTGCGGGGCGCGCGTCATGGACTCCATGCCCGCGGCGACGACCACTTCGGCATCACCCGTGCGGATCATGCGTGCGGCGTCGATGATCGCCGTCAGCCCCGACAGACAGACCTTGTTCACCGAGTGCGCCGGCACGTCCCATCCGATGCCCGCGCCGATCGCCGCCTGCCGCGCCGCGTTCTGTCCCGATCCGGCCGCGAGCACCTGACCGACGATGACGGCTTCGACATCGTCGGGGTCGATCGTGGCCTGTTCGAGCGCGCCGCGGATCGCCAGTGATCCGAGCTGAGGCGCTGTGAACGCGGAGAGCTGCCCCTTGAGGCGTCCCTGTGGGGTGCGAGCAGCGGCGACGATGACGACGTCGTTCTCAGTCATGGTGCGTGGTCCTTCCGTTGTGCAGTGCGCGGGAGACGATGAGGGGTGGCTCCGTCGCGGCGACGACGTCATCGACCGTGACGTCCGGCGCGGTCTCGACGAGCACGAGTCCCTCCGATGTCACGTCGATCACGGCGAGGTCGGTGATGATCCGGTCGACGACACCTCGACCCGTCAACGGCAGGGAGCACTCCTCGACGATCTTCGCGGAGCCGTCTTTCGCGACATGCTCCATGAGCACGATGACCCGGCCGGCGCCGTGGACCAGATCCATGGCACCGCCAGGGCCCTTGACCATCTTGCCGGGGATCATCCAGTTCGCGAGGTCTCCCGCTGACGAGACCTGCATCGCCCCGAGGATCGCGGCATCGATCTTGCCGCCTCGGATCATGCCGAAACTGGTCGCCGAGTCGAAGAAAGCCGCCCCGGGGAGAGCGGTCACCGTCTCCTTTCCCGCATTGATCAGGTCGGGATCGACCGCGTCCTCCCGCGGATAGGGGCCGACGCCGAGGATGCCGTTCTCCGACTGCAGGACCACGGTGACACCGGGCGGCACGTGATTGGGCACCAGAGTGGGGAGACCGATGCCGAGGTTCACGTAGGCGCCGTCCTGCAGCTCGGCCGCAGCGCGGGCGGCCATCTGCTCGCGGGTCAGTGCCATGTCAGGCTCCTTCCACGGCGACGGTGCGCCGTTCGATGCGCTTGGGGATGTCGGTGCCGACCTCGACGACGCGGTGCACGAAGACGCCGGGAAGGTGGATGCCATCGGGGTCGAGCTCCCCCGGTTCCACCAGCTGTTCGACTTGAGCGATGCAGACCCGTCCCGCCATGGCTGCGAGCGGGTTGAAGTTGCGCGCAGCCTTGTTGAACACGAGGTTGCCGTGTCGGTCGCCGCGGGCGGCGTGCACGAGAGCGAAGTCGGTGGTGATCGCCTCCTCGAGGACGAACTCACGCGGGGCCCCGTCGACCTCGAAGGTGCGCACGTCTTTGGGGGCCGAGGCGACGGCGATCGTGCCGTCGGGGTTGTACCTGCGCGGCAGTCCCCCCTCTGCCACCTGTGTGCCGACCCCGGTCTGGGTGTAGAAGGCGGCGATCCCCGACCCGCCGGCGCGGAGCTTCTCGGCGAGGGTTCCCTGCGGTGTGAGTTCGAGCTCCAGTTCCCCGCTCAAGAACTGACGCTCGAACTCCTTGTTCTCGCCCACATAAGACGAGGTCATCTTGCGGATCCGCCGCGCGCCCAACAGCACACCCAGACCCCAGTCGTCGACCCCGCAGTTGTTGCTCACGACGCTCAGGCCCGTGGTGCCCTGTGCGAGGAGCGCCTCGATGAGTGCGATCGGGTTACCGGAGAGACCGAAGCCGCCGACCGCCAGCGACGCCCCATCCCTGATGTCGGCGACAGCTGCCTCGGCAGACTCCCAGTGCTTGTCGATCACGTCGGCTCCTTCGATCCCGTGCTCTCCCCAGCATCCGTCCAGAGCACCCGCCCGGAGAAGCAGGATCTTGTGATGTGGCAGAACCTAGAGGTAGCGTCCACATCATGGAACCTCTTGCAGCCGTGCCCGGCGCTCAGGCCATCGCCAGAGCCGCACGCCTGCTGCGTCTGGTGACGGCCGCCGGCGCCGAGGGCGCCTCGCTGCAGGAGCTGGCGCGCGGCGCAGACCTCTCGCGCTCCACAGCGCACCGCCTGCTGAGTGCTCTCCGCGCCGAGGGCCTGGTCGACCGTGATGGCGAGAGCACCCGGTGGATGCCCGGTCCTGAGCTCTTCCTGATGGGATCCGTCGCGGCCGCTCGGTACGACGTGACTGCTCTCGCCCGCGACGTGGTCCGCTCACTCGCCGTCAAGACCGAGGAGAGCGCGTTCCTCTCCGTACGTCGAGCGGACGAGACGGTCTGCCTCCTCCGCGAGGAAGGCTCGTTCCCCATCCGTTCCTTCGTGCTGAGCGAGGGCGTCCGCTTCCCTTTGGGCGTCGCGAGCGCGGGCCTCGCCATTCTCGCCTTCCTTCCGGACCACGATGTGGATGGCTACCTCGAGCGTCACCCGGACCTCGAGAGCGCGTGGGGACGTGCCCACGGCATGCGCCCCCTTCGCGCGCGCCTCGCGGAGACCAAGGAACGGGGATACGCGGTGAACCCCGGATTGATCGTCGAAGGCAGCTGGGGACTCGGCGCCGCCGTGTTCGATCGCTCGGGGCGCCCCGAATGGGCATTGAGCCTCACCGGTGTGGAGTTCCGCTTCGGCCCTGACCGGATGGCCGAGCTCGGCCGTACCCTCCTGGCACACGCACATCAACTCTCCGCGCGCATCGCCACCGCCCGACGCTGACCGTTATTCATACCAGTGGGTATATACTTGCTGGTATGAATCGCACGGACGTCATCCCCTCCCTGGTGCTCTCGGCGTACGCGCTCGGCCGTATCGCCGCGCAGGACGCCGGAAACGACGCGCCAGCGGCGCAGTGGCGTGTGCTGAGCCTGCTCGAGCAGGCAGGCTCCCGGCGCGTCGGCGAACTGGCTGCCGCCGCACGGACGACCCAACCCGGAATGACGCGTCTCCTCGGCGGCCTGGAGCGAGAAGGACTCATCCTCCGCTCCCCCGACCCGGACGATTCCCGCGCGACCGTCGTCGACATCACCGCGCAGGGGACCTCGGCGCTCGCCGCCTGGCGAGCCGAGTTCCGCGACACTCTCGCTCCACGCTTCGCCGCTCTGGACGACGAGGAGTGGGCCGCCCTCACACGTGCGGCGGAGATCCTCGCCGCGCATACCGCCACTGATCGAACAGGAGAACCTCGGTGAACACCGCCGCCACCCCCTCGGTGTGGAAACAACCGGCCCAGGTCTGGGCCGTCGCATTCGCGTGCGTCGTCGCCTTCATGGGCATCGGACTCGTCGACCCGATCCTGCCCGCGATCGCCGAATCGCTGCAGGCCTCTCCCGTCGAGACCGAGCTGCTCTTCACCAGCTATCTCCTCGTGACCGGTCTCGCGATGCTCGTGACCAGCTGGATCTCCAGCCGCATCGGGGCCAAGGCGACGCTGCTCATCGGACTCGCGCTGATCGTGGTGTTCGCACTGCTCTGCGCACTGAGCGGCAGCGTCGACGCCGTCATCGGCTTCCGTGCTGGGTGGGGCCTGGGTAACGCGCTCTTCATCTCGACGGCCCTCGCCACGATCGTCGGTGCCGCGTCAGGCGGCAGCAGCGCGGCCATCGTCCTCTATGAGGCCGCCCTCGGCCTGGGCATCGCCGTCGGTCCGCTCCTCGGCGGCCTCCTCGGCGAGCAGAGCTGGCGTGGACCGTTCTTCGGAGTGGTCGCGCTGATGGCGATCGCCTTCGTCGCCGTGCTGGTCCTGCTGCGCGGCCCGGGCGAGAAGCGCCAGCCCGTCAAATTCTCCGCACCGTTCAGCGCCTTGCGCCGCCCGGCACTCGCGGTGCTCGCGGTCACGGCCCTGTTCTACAACATCGGCTTCTTCGTCCTCCTGGCCTTCTCCCCGTTCCCGCTGGGCTTCGGCGCGATGGGCATCGGCTTCACCTTCTTCGGCTGGGGAGTCGCACTCGCGGTCACCAGCGTCTGGGTCGCACCTCTCCTCATGCGCCGCATGCCCAGGACGCGCATCATCCTGGTCGTCCTCCCCCTGTTGGCGGTCGATCTGATCGCTGCCGGGCTCGTGGTGGAGAATGCCGCGGCGCTGGTCACCTGCATCGTGGTGGGCGGGCTTCTGCTCGGCGTGATGAACACCGTGCTCACCGAAGCGGTGATGGAGGCGACCGATCTGCCGCGCTCCGTCGCTTCGTCGGCGTACTCCGCCGTCCGGTTCCTCGGCGGCGCCATGGCTCCCCCGATCGCCGCCCTCCTGTGGCACGCGTTCAACGCAACGGTTCCCTATCTGTTCGCCGCGGCCTCTGTCCTGCTGGCCGCGCTCACCGTCTTCCTGGGTCGGCGGGTACTCGCCCACATCGACGACGAGCCCGACGACACGGTGACGGAGGATGCGGCGGCCATCCTGGTGGGAGACGCCGGCTGATCCGGACTCCTGGCGTCGGAGTGGTCGCCGAAGACTGCTCCGACGCCAGGGCACGAGCGTTGGATATCGTGGATCGATGACCGAGACCCCCGCACTCCCCGAACGCAGCAGGCAGGTGCACCGGCAGCTCCTGGAGGCAGGCGTCGATGTCCGGATCCGGGTGCTCCCCGAGTCTGCACGAACCGCAGCCGAAGCAGCCGCCGCGATCGGCTGTGAGATCGCGGCGATCGCCAACAGCCTGGTCTTCGTCGCGGACGATGTGCCTGTGCTGGTCATGACCAGCGGCGGGCACCGGGTAGACCTCGACGCGCTGAAGGCGAGCATCGACGCGGAGGAGGTGACGATGGCTCCGCCCGCCCTGGTCCGCTCGGCCACCGGCCAGGTCATCGGCGGCGTCGCACCCATCGGTCACCCGACACCGCTTCGCACCTACATCGATGAGGCGTTGCGGGCCCACGACGAGCTGTGGGCGGCGGCAGGCCATCCCCACACGGTCATGCCCTTGACCTTCGACCAGCTCGCCGCCCTGACCCGGGGAACAGCGATCTCCGTCGCGTGACCTCTATCGCGTGATCTCCGTCGCGTGAGTTCCGCCCCCTCACCTCACGCAGGGGCCGGGCCCGCATCCGGACACGCTGCGGTTCGCCCTGAGAGCCGGGTCGCGAAG
This sequence comes from Microbacterium sp. CCH5-D1, assembly GCF_001557335.1. NCBI lineage: Bacteria > Bacillati > Actinomycetota > Actinomycetes > Micrococcales > Microbacteriaceae > Microbacterium > Microbacterium sp. CCH5-D1. The sequence continues at coordinate 27,705 of NZ_LSJW01000243.1, read as the reverse complement.
CGCATGCTCCACGACCCGGCTCTCTCGACGATCAGCTGTGTGCTGCCCGCTTCCGAGCACGAACGGCTCCGAGCAGGGTGAGGGCGATTCCGAGCAGGAGCGCCGATCCTCCGGCCCACAGCAGCCCACCGGGGGCATCGGCGCCCGTGGTCGCCAGCGACGATCCGCCCGTGAGGGGTAGCTCCTTCGGCGGAGAGACCACGGGCGGCGGTGTCGTCGGCGGTGTCGTCGGCGGAATGACCGGCGGCGTCGCGGTCGCGGAGTTGGTGAGGGTCACCGAGAGAGTCGCACCGGCGCCGACCGTGATCTGCGCTCCACCGTCGGGACGTACCTGCACACCTGTGCCCGAGAACGCGGGTGTTCCCCAGTCGATGCCTTCGATCGCGGGCGGGGTGAGCTCGACGAGGGTGACCACGGTGCCGGCGGGCAGCGTGATCAGCGGCGAGGTGGCGCCGGCGGTGATGGCGACCGTACGCTCGACGACCGGATCGCCGTAGCTGTACCGCACCGTGTACACGGAGTCGGCGGGCACAGTCGGCGCGCCGGATCCGGACATCGCCTTGGTCACGGTGAATGCCCCGGTGGCGTCGCCGTCGCCGGTTCCCCCGCCCGTGACGTTCCACACTTCCTTGTCCTCGAGCTTGATCCCGTTCACGTCGGCGGTGTTGGCGAAGGTCGCCCCGTCCACATGCGTGCTCGGCACGGTGAAGTACTTGACGAAGTAGATCCGGGTCGGGTCGATCGGACCGGGGATCTCGAGGTGGAATGCCGTGCCCTCAGCGTTCCACGACCCCGTCCAGTCCGTGATCGTCTGCGAGTCCTGATCCTGCATGGTGGCGCTGCGCACAGCGAGCTGGCCGTCCTCGTTGTGGTGCTCGGCGAGCCCGTCACCGGCGCCGACGAGGGTGTCATCGATCACGATCGACTCCGCTCCGGCGAAGCTCGCTCCCGGGAGGGCCAGTTCCCACGCGATCCTGCCGTCGTCCGTCTGCCAGGACCACTTCTGCGGTTCGGTGGGCAGCGGTGCGGAGGGTCCGATCCCCCCGCCGGGGAGCTCGACCGGTGTGATCGTGCCGTCGACGGTGAACTCGACGGTCGACTGCGTCGTCTGCTCATCCGCAGAGGCGACGAACCACAGCGAACCCGTGACGCCGGTTCGGCCGTTCACGTAGTCGGTGAGGGTGCACGTCACGACGGGAGCCGCATCCGTGCTCACCGTGCACTGGGCGATCGCCACGCTCGGGTCCTCAGCCGATGGCACGGAGAAGGAGGTGCCCGCGCGGGCGAACTCCTTCGGGAGTGTGAACCCGAACGTCTGGCCTCCTGTCGCTCCGTCCGGCACCGCCCAGTCGGCATCGACACGCACCTGATCCCACTGCGAGACGCCTCCACCGCCGTTGACGGTCGTCACGGTGATCGACGCAGGATCGATGGCCGCGGGATAGTCGTACTCCGCTGCCGAAGCGCTCCCGGCGCCGGCGAGAGTGATCACGGCGGTGAGCGCCGCGGCGGCCGCAGCGATCATCGCGGTTGTCTTTCGGCGCACGACGGCGCCGCCATTTCTTTCGTACAAGATCTTCCCCAGTTCTTGATGAAGCCCGCGGCTCGGTGCTGACGCTGTGGAACGGCAGTACGGAGGCGCAAGGCATGTGTCCCCATATGAGAGACGACGGGGTGCGCGATCTATTACGCGATTCTCGAACTCTTCTGAGCAGGAGGCGATCAGAGTCGTGCTCGACGAGGCGTGGGAAGGTGCTCAGGAAGCAGAAAAGCCTCGGTAGATGGCGAGATCTACTGAGGCTGTTCCGTGCACCCCCTGGGACTTGAACCCAGAACCCACTGATTAAGAGTCAGTTGCTCTGCCGATTGAGCTAGAGGTGCGTGGACCGGGATAACCCCGACCGAGGAATTACATTACCAGCCGACCGGGTCCATGTGAAATCGGCGTCGGCACCCGGGCGCGCCGCGACGATGAGAGACCACAGACATGGTCTTTCGGCCCTCGGGCGCCGCGGAGTCGACGACTATTCTTAGACCGTGAACACCTCTCCCCACGCCGATGCCCTGCGTCACGACCTCGAACTCGCGCTCCGCCTGGCTGACGCCGCGGACGCCCAGTCCCTCCCGCGTTTCGACGCATCGGATCTCGAGATCTCGACCAAGGCCGACAACTCGCATGTGACGGATGCCGACCTCGCCACGGAGCGCGCGATCCGCAGCATCCTCGAGCAGGAGCGGCCCGAGGACGGCATCTTCGGCGAGGAGTTCGGCGCCCAGGGCAGCACTCAGCGCCAGTGGATCATCGACCCGATCGACGGAACCGCCAACTTCCTCCGCGGGGTCCCGCTGTGGGGAACGATGATCGCCCTCGCGGTGGACGGCGTGCCCCAGGTCGGTGTGGTCAGCATGCCGGCGCTCGGTCGACGCTGGTGGGCGTCGACCGGTGGTGGCGCCTGGACGGACGGCGAGAACGGACCGCGCCGGATCCAGGCGTCCTCGGTCTCCTCCCTCGACGACGCGAGCGTGAGCTTCCAGAGCATCGCGCAGTGGTCGGATGCCGGGCGCCTCGACACGCTCCTCGCGGTCGCCGCACGGGTCTGGAGGGACAGAGCGTACGGTGACGTGTACTCGTACATGCTCCTTGCGGAGGGCCGCATCGACATGGTGGCCGAGTTCGGCGTCAAAGAGTACGACATTGCTGCTGCCGTCCCCATCGTCCGAGAGGCCGGCGGCCGGATGACGGCGATCGACGGCGCGGAGACGATCAGCGCGCGCTCGACACTCGCAACCAACGGGACTCTGCACGAGGAGTTCCTGAGCTTGACGCAGAGCTGATCGGCCTGCTGCAGCCCCGACCGGAACGACGAGGCCTCGCGATGAATCCCCGCATCATGTCCGCCGCCGCGGGCGTCCTGCTGCTCGTCGCAGCGCTCTCCGCGTGCGCGGCCCCCGAGCCAGGCCCCTCCTCGACGCCCGACGCCGGCGACACGCGCCCGTCACAGTCCCCAGCCCCGCCCTCCTCGCCGACAACGCCGGCCGCCGAGGAAGAACTCACGTGCGAGTCGATGATCTCCGATGGCACCGTCACCGCGCTCGCTGATGCCGGTTGGACCGCCGAGACGAAGGAGTTCGTCGCCGGCGGCGTCGAGCTGACCGAAGGACTGCTCTGCTTCTGGGCCGACTACTCCGTCGGTTCGGATCACGGACAGCTCTACGGCTGGTCCGCGATCGACGGTGCGGACGCCGCGACGGCGCAGGCCGCTCTGCTCGCCGAGGGGTGGAAGCGAGAAGACGGCCCTGACGGCGTCTACTTCACAGAGGATGCGCAATACGCGATGGGCACCGACGAAGACGGCTACGGGATGACGTACCTGTTCGGGGACGGCTGGGTTCGGCTCGCCGACACTCGGCAGGGACTCATCCTCATCGAATGGCCGCGCTGAAGACGCTTCAGCGACCCGGCGACCCCATCGAGCTCTCGAGAACACGGCCGAACGTCCGCGAGACGGGCGGCGTCCACAGGAGCACGATGATGCCGGTAGCGACCACTGCAGTGAGCGCGGCGCCCCAGTCCCAGCGGTCTCCCCACACGAGCACCACGGTGCTGAGTGCGACGGCGAGGCCGAGGAAGATCGTGAGCATGAGGCGGGAGAGTCCGCTTCCTCGGCGGACGCCGGCGGCGACGGCCAGGATGAGCAAGCCGAACAGCGCAATCGCGGCTCCGGTGAGCGAGAAGGCGGAGGTGCTCGCATCCGGGTCGTAGCGCCCCAGGAACACGAGGATGCCGAGGGCCGTCGCCAGTAACCCGGAGCCGTAGGCGAGGACGGCGACCACCGTCGTGATCACGGTCGCGACGCCGGAAGGAACGGGATCGGACGGCGTGGGTGCATGCGTCGCCGCACCGTGGGTGGGGTTCGACGCCGGGGACAGCACGAGACGACGATGCAGCAACCGGACCACCTCGATCGCCAACACCATCGCGATCGTGATCCCGGTGAGCGCGACCGCGAGCTCCGCGCCGGGATCGACGAGCACGAAGAACTGGCGGGCGAGCGGGATCGTGAAGACCGCGACGAGCAGGACGAACATCGCACCCACGACAGCCACCTTGAAGCGGTTGAGCGGACGGGAGAGAACGGCCAGCACCCAGATGCCGACGACGGCCAGGATCACAGTGGCTCCGGTGCGCAACTGCTCCTCGTGCGCCCCGAGCCCGCGGGCGACGAACGTGTACCAGGTCAGTCCCAGCGCGACGACGACGCCTGAGGGTATCGCGAAGCTCAGAGAACGGCGGAGGAAGCCCGGCTGGTAGCGGGCAGCGTTCGGCATGAGCGCGAGGAAGAACGCGGGAATGCCGATCGTGAGGCCATCGGTGATGGAGAGCTGGCGCGGCAGGAATGGGAACTCGAGGACGAACACTCCGAAGATGATCGCGAGCAGCGTCGCGTAGACGGTCTTGTTCAGGAAAAGCATCGACACGCGCTCGATGTTCGCGATGACCTGACGTCCTTCGGCGACGACATCCGGCAGGTGCGAGAACTGCCCGTCGAGCAGCACCAGTCTCGCCACGGCCTTCGTGGCAGCTGAGCCCGAGTTCATCGCGATTCCGATGTCGGCGGCTTTGATCGCGAGAGCGTCGTTGACGCCGTCGCCGGTCATCGCAACGGTGTGTCCATGGCTCTGCAGCGCGACGACCATCCGCTTCTTCTGTTCCGGTGTGACGCGGCCGAAGACCGTATGCCGGTCGAGCACATCGGCGAGCTCTGCGTCGTCGTCGGGCAGCTCCCTGGCGTCGAACCCGTCGGCCACGTCGAGACCGACTTCGCGGGCGATGGCGGCGACGGTGCGGGGATTGTCGCCCGAGATGATGCGGATGCCGACCTGTTGGCGTCCGAAGTACTCGAGGGTCTGTGCGGCGTCGGGGCGAACCTGTTCCCGGAAGGTGAGCACCATGGCGGGCCGGAGTCCGCCGGGGAGCTGCTCGGAGTCGATGTCGGCCGACGAGAGCCCAGAGTCCGCATGCCCGAGCACCAGCGTGCGCCGCCCTGTCTCCGCGAGGCCGGTCACCGTGCGCCCGAGCTCCGTGCGCGGTGACGTGGCCTCGTCGCCGAACACCATCTCCGGCGCACCCATCACCCATGTGCCGGAGACGCCGTCGAACGACACGGCGCTCCACTTCCGCGCGGACGAGAACGGAATGTATCCCGAGACCGAGAGCGGTGACGCGACCGGATAGGCCGCTCGCATCGACCGCGCTGTCGCGTTGGCGTCGGGAGACGCCGCGTACCAGGCCAAGGCAGCCGCCGCGTCGTCGGTCAGCTCCGTCGCGGCATCGTCGAGAGAATGCACCGCATCGAAGCCGATCTCCCCCACGGTGAGCGTGCCCGTCTTGTCGAGGCAGACGACATCCACGCGCGCGAGACCCTCCACCGCCGGCAGCTCGTTCACGAGCACCTGCCTGCGAGCCAGTCTCGACGCGCCGACAGCGAAGGCGATGCTCGTCATGAGCACGAGGCCGAGCGGGATCATCGCCGTCAGGGAGGCGATCGTGTTGACGACGGCCTGCACCCAGGCATCGGTCGAGAACACCCTTGAATACCCACCGAGGACGAGGATCTGGGCGTTCAGTACCAGCAGGCCGACAGGGCCGATGATCCAACTCACCCATTTCAAGACCCGGTTGACCGACGTGCGAAGCTCGCTGGAGACCAGGGAGAATCTCTTGGCCTCTCCAGCGAAGTGATTCGCATACGAGTCAGCGCCCACCCGCGTGGCGATGGCCGTCCCCTCCCCGGCGACGACCACGGCGCCGGACAGCGCATCGTCGCCGGGCTGCTTCTCCACGGGGTCCGATTCGCCGGTGAGCATCGACTCGTCGATCTGCAGGCCGCGCGAGGTGAGGACCCGCGCGTCAGCCGGGACCTGCTCGCCCGCTCTGAGCACGAGCACGTCGTCGAGCACCACCTCTCCCGGTGCGATCTCCCGCTCGTCGCCGTCGCGCAGCACCAGTGCGCGCGGAGCGTTCATCAGGGCGAGCCGATCCAGAGCCGACTTCGCGCGGAACTCCTGGATGCATCCGATGATCGCGTTCGCGAAGGCCGCGAGACCGAAGAGAGCGTCCTGCCACCTTCCGACCAGGAACAGCACGAAGAAGCAGGCGAACACGATGCCGTTGAAGAGGGTGAAGACGTTCGCGCGCACGATGCTCCACGCGCTGCGACTGGTGTCCGCGACGAACGCGTTCGTCTTGCCCGCAGCCACCCGCTCCGCGACCTCGGTTTCGGAAAGGCAGGCCGGGCGCGCAGAAGCAGTGGTGTCCACAGACCTCAATATAGACGCGAAGAGGCCCGCCTCCCCTTGTTTCCAAGGGGAGGCGGGCCTCATTCCTGTGACAGCGACTTTGTGGAGCTGGGGGGAATCGAACCCCCGTCCAACGCTGAGTCTCCACGCCTTCTCCGGGCGCAGTCTGTGAAGACGTTCTGCTCGGCTCCGACCTTTGTCACAGACACCTAAGTCGACGAGCCCAGCCTGGGAAGAGTCCCACGTGACGTCCAGACGCCATCACGCAGCAAGATTCCTAGATGACGCCAGGATCCGTATCGGAATCACATACGGCCTGACGGACTATCGGGCTCGCTTATGCAGCGAGGGCGAAGTCGTTGCGCTTGGTTTCGGCAACTATTTTTTTGCAGAGAGCGTTTACGAGATAACTCTGCATCCTCGGCCCGCTTCTCGTGGATTCACAGGCGCTGTCGAAACCGATCAGCCCCGTGGTCCTTCTCTCGAAGGAGCCGCTGTCACACTGTGGAATTACCATCTCGGGCGGCGACCGCCCGAGCATCTCAGACTACAACGTTCTCCGCCGCTGCACCATTCCCCTGTCGCACCGAGGGCTGGCGTAGAGTCGCCCCATGAGCAGCGAAGTCACCGTCACCGTCCGCGGCGAGCACGAGGCGCGAGTGGCGCCCGAGCGCGCCACCGTCAACGTGAGCGTTCGCACCGACGGCTCCGAACGAACCGACGTCGTCGAGAGCGCACTGCGGCTCGCAGACCCGGTGCGCCGCAGCATCAGCGATCGGTCGGATGCCGGCACCGTGGTCGACTGGTCGAGCAAGCGCATCTCCGTTCGGGCCGAACGCCCCTGGAGCAGCGAGGGCACAAGACTCGATCCCGTGTACTACGCGAGCATCGACTTCACGGCGACGTTCTCCGAGGCCTCGGAGCTCTCCCTCTGGGTCTCCGACGTGTCAGCCTGGGACGGCGTCGAGATCGGCTGGGTGGACTGGCACCTGACCCCGGAGACGCGCACGCAGGTGGAACGTGACGTCGCCGCATCGGCCGTCGGCGTGGCTGTCACACGCGCCGAGGCCTACGCCGGGGCGCTCGGCCTGGATGAGGTCACCCCGCTGGAGATCGCTGACGTCGGTCTCATCTCCAGCGGGCAGCCCGCGCCCGGCGCCCCGATGCTCAAGGCCCGAGGAGCCGCGGCATTCGCCGCCGACTCTGCACCCGCCATGGAGTATGAGCCGGAGGAGATCGTGATCTCCGCCACCGTCGAGGCCAGATTCCTCGCCCGCTGACCGATCAGATCGGCGCGACGAAGGGCGCGAGCTCCGCAGCCAAGCGCTCCGAGACGCGCGCATGCACAGCCGTGCCGTCCTCGCGGTGATCCACAGAGAGCAGCATGCCCGACTCGTGGATCGATGCGACGAGGTCGCCACGATCGTACGGAATCACCGCTTCCACCTCGACCGCGGGCTTCGGCAACGCCGCTTCGACCGCTGCCCGCAACTCTGCGATCCCCTCGCCCGACCTCGACGACACGAAGTGAGCGTGAGGTTGCAGGCCACGGAGGACGAGACGTTCATCCTCCGTGATCAGGTCGGCCTTGTTGAAGACGACGATCTCCGGCAGGTCTCTGACGCCCACGTCGCCGAGGACGTCACGCACCGTCTGCAGCTGCCCCGCAGGCTCGGGGTGCGACCCGTCGACCACGTGGAGCACGACGTCGGCCTCACCCACCTCTTCCAGAGTCGAGCGGAACGCTTCGACGAGCTGATGGGGGAGATTGCGGACGAACCCGACCGTATCGGTCAGCGTGTAGACGCGGCCGTCTTCCGTCTCCGTCCGGCGGACGGTGGCGTCCAGCGTCGCGAACAGCGCGTTCTCGACCAGGACACCCGCGCTCGTGAGGGCGTTGAGCAGACTGGACTTGCCGGCGTTCGTGTATCCGGCGATGGCGACGGAAGGAATGGTATTGCGCTTGCGCTCGGCGCGCTTGGCATCCCTGGCGGGACCGAAGTCGCGGATCTGTCGTCTGAGCAGCGCCATCTTGGTGCGGATGCGTCGACGATCCAGCTCGATCTTCGTCTCACCAGGACCGCGCGAGCCCATACCTGCACCACCCGCGCCCACCTGGCCACCGGCCTGACGGCTCATCGAGTCGCCCCACCCACGCAGGCGTGGGAGCAGGTACTCGAGCTGAGCGAGCTCGACCTGAGCCTTGCCCTCACGGCTCTTCGCGTGCTGACTGAAGATGTCGAGGATCACCGTCGTGCGGTCGATCACCTTGACCTTCACGACGTCTTCGAGCGCACGCCGCTGACTGGGCGCGAGTTCGGTATCGGCGATGACCGTGTCGGCTCCGACCGCGGCGACGATGTCCTTGAGCTCCTGCGCCTTGCCCCGACCGAGATAGGTTGCGGCATCAGGGTGCGGGCGACGCTGCAGCACACCGTCGAGCACCACGGCGCCGGCCGTCTCGGCGAGGGCGGCGAGTTCTCGGAGCGAGTTCTCCGCGTCTTCCTGGGCTCCCTGGGGGTAGACGCCCACGAGGACGACGTTCTCCAGCCGCAGCTGCCGGTACTCGACCTCGGTGACGTCCTCGAGCTCCGTCGACAGACCTCCGACGCGTCGAAGCGCATGACGGTCCTCCAGATCCCACTGCGCGCCGTCTGCGCTCCCGTGTGATGCGGTCGATTCGTCCTGCAGCGCCTGAGCGGCGCCGAACACTCGGACGTCCGAGCGCTTCTCCGCGTTCGCGAGCACACGATCGAGCGTCTGATCGTCGGTGGAGGGGGTTGTGGTCTCCGTCATCCGTTCCTTGTCTCTGGGTTTCGTTGCGAGCCTTAACCTTAGCCCGCGGTGTCCGGTACGCTCACCGTATGGGGTCAGATCACTACTTCACTGCGGCCCCGGCAAGCCCCGAGAATCTGCGCAAGATCCGTGTGACTCTCGCGGGTCGAGAGCTGGAAGTCACCACCGCCGGTGGCGTCTTTAGCCCAGACCGTCTCGACGCCGGCACTGCAGTGCTCCTCGCCAACATGCCCCCGGTTCCGCCGGGCGGCGATCTTCTCGACCTCGGCAGCGGCTGGGGGCCGGTGACGCTGTCGATGGCTCTGGCTGCTCCCCACGCGACGGTCTGGGCCGTCGACGTCAATGAGCGTGCCCTCGATCTTGTGCGTCGCAACGCGGCAGCTCTTGGGCTCACCAATGTCAACGCTTCGCTGCCCGACGATGTTCCCGAACACGTGTCATTCCGCACGATCCGCTCCAATCCGCCGATCCGCGTCGGCAAGAACGAGCTCCACGGGCTTCTCGAACGGTGGATCCCGCGCCTCGATGAGCGCAGCGACGCCTGGCTGGTCGTGCAGCGCAACCTCGGAGCCGATTCTCTCCAGCGCTGGATCGGATCGACGTTCCACCCCGGCTACAGCGTGTTCCGAACCGCCACGGGCAAGGGATACCGCATCCTCAAGGTGCGAAAGCACGGAAACCCGCCGACGGAGCCGATTCTCCTCAGCTGAGCAGACCGAGGCCGAGTCGATCCGCGCGATGGCCGGACGGAGCCGTCAGACGAGGTCGACCTCGCCCTGGAAGACGAGTTGCGCCGGCCCCGACAGGGCGACGTGCTCGCCGTCTTCTGCGGGGAACATGCGAACGCCGAGCGTACCTCCAGGCACCTCGACCTGCCAGTTGCTCGGAGCGTTCGCTCCCGCCCAGTGCCTGACCGCGAGTGCCGTCGCGGCGACACCCGTGCCACAGCTGAGGGTCTCCCCCACACCACGCTCGAACACCCGCATGCTCACGTGACCGATTCCATCGCGCACGAGCGGCTCACCCGGAACCACGAACTCGATGTTCGCGCCCTCGGGGAGCGGAGGTTCGAGATCGGGCGCCCTGTGCAACTCGAGTGACGCGAGCTCGGCCTCCGAGGCGAGGGCGACCACGACGTGCGGGTTGCCGACGTCGATACCGAGTCCCGGTCGCGTCACGGACAGGCCGTCGACACGAACCAGCGGGTCATCGCCGGAGAGCTTCCAGCGCCCGAGATCGACCTGGTATCCGGTAGCGCTTCGCGTGACGTCGCGCACGCCCGCCCTCGTCCCGATCGGCAGTGTGGAGCCGGGTTCGATCGTCGCCAGACCTGAGCGCACGAGGTAGTGGGCGAACACGCGGACACCGTTCCCGCACATCTCGGCGATCGATCCGTCCGCATTGCGGTAGTCCATGAACCACTCCGCCTGTGGCTCCTCCTCCAGAGTCGCCACGCCCTCGGGGATGGCTGAGGACCTCACGACACGGAGAATCCCGTCGGCACCGATGCCGAAATGACGATCGCACAGCACCGCGACCTGCTCGACGGTGAGGTCGAGCTCGGCGTCGGGGTCGGCGATGATGATGAAATCGTTGCCCGTGCCGTGACCCTTGGTGAATGCGACCATGGTTCCAGTCTAGGGATCGTGAGGAGCAGCTCCCGTCACGAACGCCCGTCGCGAGCAACCCGATAGCGCCCGCAGAGGAAGTTGCGATTGCGTGCCACCTCCAGCAGTTCGAGGTCGAGCCTGCGCGGAAGCAGCGGGGCGCCAGAACCGAGCGTCACGGGGGCGTACTGCACCCAGACCTCGTCGAGCAGTCCGGCATCGGCGAACTGGCCTGCCAGGTCTCCCCCACCGACGACCCAGAGATCTTTTCCTCCGGCGGCCTCCTCCATCTGAGAATGCACCGTCCGGACGTCGGCCTGGGTCAGCCGCACGTCTGCGCCCGTGGGCAGATCGAGCTCGCGGTGAGTGAACACCCACGTGGGTTGCGAGTATCCCCAACGCCCCTCTTCGTGGCGCATCACCCATTCATACGTCGAGGCCCCCATCGCCAGGGCGCCGATGTTCCGCTCGAACCCCGTGTAGGCCATCGGTCCGTCCTGGTCGATGTCCTGCGTGAGCAACCAGTCCAGCGAATGCTCGTCGGTGGCGATGAATCCGTCGAGGCTGGATGCGGTGTAGAAGTGAGTCGTCATCCATCGAGACTGTCAGGGACTACCGACATCGCAGGCCACCGACATCGCAGATCAGGACGAGAGGAGCGCAGCAACCTCCGCGGGGGCGTCCCACCACTCGAGGTCGGGATACCGCTTGAACCACGACACCTGTCGACGGGCGTATCGCCGCGTGAGGGCCTGGGTCTGCGCGATGGCCTCGTCCTGCGTGAGACGACCGTCGAGCTGGTCCAACGCCTGCGCGTAGCCGATGGCGCGCGGCGCTGTTCCTCCGCGCTCGAGCCCGCGGGAGCGCAGCCCGGCGACCTCGTCCGGCAGACCTTCGGCCCACATGCGCTCGACCCTGGCGTCGAGGCGCTCCACCAGTGCGGGGCGATCGACGCGGAGTCCGATCAGTCTTGTGTGCGGGTGCCACAGCACTGGCGTGTCGGGCAGCGCCGCACCATGGGTCGCGCTCCCCTGTTCCAGCACCTCGAGAGCGCGGATGACGCGGCGGGGGTTGCGCGGATCGACACGGTCGGCCGCTTCGGGATCCAGCCCGCGCAGCCGCTCGATCATGACCGCGGCTCCGAGCATCTCGAACTCCTGCTCGAGGCGCTCGCGCAGCGCCGTGTCCCGCGGCGGGAAACGGAAGTCGTAGACGACGCTCGACACGTACAGGCCCGAGCCACCGACGAGGATCGCATCACCCCCGCGGCGGTGGATGTCCTCCACGGCGGCGCGCGCTCGGGGCTGATACCACGCGACAGCCGCGTCCTCATCGACATCGAGCTCGTCGAAGAGATGATGCGGGATCCCCCGCCTCTCCGCCGACGACACCTTCGCTGTGCCGATGTCCATGCCGCGGTAGAGCTGCATGGCATCGGCGTTCACGATCTCAGCCGGGTTCCCTCGGGCTCGCAGCGCCTCGGCCAGCTCTATCGCGAGGTCGCTCTTCCCGGTACCGGTCGCCCCGACGATCGCCCAGAGGCGAGGTTCGGTCACACCCCGACGCGCAGTGTCGGAAGCCCGAGCGACACAGCCTTCTTCTCGCCGCTGCCGCTCGGAGCGGGTACGGCGCACGACTCCGACTGCGAACGGTCCCAGGCGTCTCCGCCTCGAGTGCGACGGATCTTGAGAGGCGCTCCCGTCGGGTCGTCTGCGAGCAGGTGGAACGGAGCTCCATGGGTCACCGTCACGGTGACGACGTCTCCTGGACGAGGAAGGTCCGACCCCGGTGTCACCTCGAAGTGCACGAGTCTGTTGTCCTCCGCGCGACCGGTGAGCCGGTGGGTCTCGGTGTCCTTCTTGCCCTCACCCGTGGAGACGAGAACCTCGATCTGCCGACCCACCTGCTTCTGGTTCTCTTCCAGCGAGATGCGCTCCTGAAGGGCGATCAGGCGGTTGTAGCGCGCCTGGACTATGTCCTTCGGAACCTGGTCCTCCATGGTCGCCGCAGGCGTGCCTTCGCGGATCGAGTACTGGAAGGTGAAGGCGCTGGAGAAACGAGCCTGCTCGACGACACGCATGGTGTCTTCGAAGTCCTCCTCGGTCTCCCCCGGGAACCCGACGATGATGTCGGTCGTGATGGCGGCGTTCGGGATGCGCGCGCGGACGCGGTCGAGGATCCCGAGGAAGCGCTCACTGCGGTAGGAACGTCGCATCGCCTTGAGGATGCGATCGCTCCCCGACTGCAATGGCATGTGAAGCTGCGGCATGACGTTCGGAGTCTCCGCCATGGCATCGATCACGTCATCCGTGAAGGCTGCGGGGTGCGGGCTGGTGAATCGGACGCGCTCGAGGCCTTCGATCTCACCGGCCGCGCGCAGGAGCTTGCCGAACGCCTGTCGATCGCCGAATTCGACGCCGTAGGAATTCACGTTCTGCCCGAGAAGCGTGACCTCGATCGCACCGTCTTCGACCAGAAGCCGGATCTCGTTCAGGATGTCGCCGGGACGACGGTCCTTCTCCTTGCCGCGCAGGCTGGGCACGATGCAGAACGTGCAGGTGTTGTTGCACCCGACCGAGATCGACACCCAGCCGCTGTGCGCCGAGTCTCGCTTCGTAGGCAAGGTTGAGGGGAACACTTCGAGCGACTCGAGGATCTCGAGTTCGGCATCTCCGTTGTGGCGGGCGCGCTCGAGCAGCCCCGGAAGGGAACCCATGTTGTGGGTGCCGAAGACGACATCGACCCACGGCGCCTTGTCGAGCACAGCCTGCTTGTCCATCTGTGCGAGGCAGCCGCCGACGGCGATCTGCATCCCGTCTTTGCGGCGCTTGACCGACGCGAGATGGCCGAGTGTGCCGTAGAGCTTGCCTGCGGCGTTGTCGCGGACCGCGCAGGTGTTGATGATCACCACATCGGCTTCCGCACCGTCGACTGCCCTGACGTAACCTGCGCTCTCCAACGAGCCCGAGAGGCGCTCCGAGTCGTGCACGTTCATCTGGCACCCGAAGGTGCGTACTTCATACGATCGCTGTCGTCCGTCGACGTCGACGGCTGCCGACGACGCGCCGATGATCGTCGGTTCGCTGCGCGGGATAGTCATGATCACCCCATTGTACGAGCCGTTTCCGTGCGGAAGCGGCGCTCACTGCTCAGTCGGAATCGACGAACCGCACCCCTGAGGTCGCTCCGCCGAACGAAGCCTCGCGCAGCGCGACCTTCGCCGCCTTCATGGCGACCGCTCCGTTGTAGCCACGACGAGAAAGCTGTCCCACCAGACGACGGAGCGCCGCGTCGGGGTCGAGTCGAGTCATCGACCGCGCCTTGGTGCGGGCGAACTCCAGCGCGCGTTCGTCGTCGTCGTCCGGAAGCTCTTCGAGCGCGCTATCGATGACCTCACGCGGAATCCCCCGCTGAGCGAGCGCGCGAGACAGAGCGACTCTCCCCTGCCCCTTTCGATCCACTCCCGACCTCACGAGGACGCCGGCCAGGGCCGCATCATCGAGGTAACCACGACGGCAGAAGTCCTCGATCACATCGCTGATCGCACTGCCATCGAGGCCCGCACCACGCAGCACCTGCCGGGCTTCAGAGATCGACAACGACCGGGCTCGCAGCTTTCGCACGAGCGACTCCTCGGCCGCGACCCGGATCTCATCGTGTGACGCCTCTTGCTGAGTCGCGCCGTCTCCTTCCGTCGCGTCGAGCGCGCGGAGCCTGGGAGCCGACCGCGAGGGATGAGAGCTCCTGGCGCCGGAGGGATCCCTGCGCCCGCGCGCCGGATGGCGCTCACTCGGGGTTCCCGTGTGAGCTGCATCGTCGGCTGTGTCGATGGAAGCAGGGTCGCCTGGAGGAGAGTCCCAGGTCGTACGCCAGACCGCATCCCCGTCGCCTCGCGATGATGGCAGTGTCGCTGATTCGCCGTACTGCGTGACCGGCGTGGAAGGCGTCGCTCCTGGTTTCTTCGCTGTTCCGCCGAAGAGGGGGATGATGGGGGCGATCCGGTCTGGATCGCCCCCACGCGAGTCGTTCATCAGGCCGGACGACGCTCTGCGAGCTCATCGGCAGCGGCCGGGGCAGCGGACGGCCCGCCGATACCGAGCTTCTGCTTGATCTGCGTCTCGATAGCCAGAGCGATGTCGGGGTTATTGAGCAGGAACGTGCGTGCGTTCTCCTTGCCCTGACCCAGCTGATCACCGTCATAGGTGTACCAGGAACCCGACTTCTTCACGATGGCGTGTTCGACGCCGAAGTCGATCAGGCTGCCTTCGCGGGAGATGCCGACGCCGTAGAGGATGTCGAACTCCGCCTGCTTGAACGGCGGCGCCATCTTGTTCTTCACGACCTTGACCCTGGTGCGGTTTCCGACGGCATCGGTTCCGTCCTTCAGCGTCTCGATACGACGGATGTCCATGCGGACCGAGGCGTAGAACTTCAGCGCCTTACCGCCGGCGGTGGTCTCGGGGGAACCGAAGAAGACGCCGATCTTCTCACGCAGCTGGTTGATGAAGATCATGGTGGTGTTGGTCTGGTTCAGACCACCGGTGAGCTTACGAAGGGCCTGCGACATGAGTCGCGCCTGCAGACCCACGTGCGAGTCGCCCATCTCGCCCTCGATCTCGGCACGAGGCACGAGCGCCGCGACGGAGTCGATGACGATGAGGTCGATGGCTCCGGAGCGCACCAGCATGTCGGCGATCTCGAGCGCCTGCTCACCGGTGTCGGGCTGCGACACCAGGAGAGCATCGATGTCGACGCCCAGCTTCGCGGCATAGTCGGGGTCGAGCGCGTGCTCGGCATCGATGAACGCCGCGATTCCCCCGGCGCGCTGAGCGTTGGCGATCGCGTGCAGCGTGAGAGTCGTCTTACCCGAGGACTCCGGTCCGTAGATCTCTACGATTCGGCCACGCGGCAGTCCTCCCACGCCGAGGGCGACGTCGAGGGCGATGGAGCCGGTCGGGATGACGGCCACAGGGGCACGCTCATCGCTGCCCAGCCGCATGACCGAGCCCTTTCCGAACTGGCGGTCGATCTGAGCGAGGGCGGTCTCGAGGGACTTCTCGCGGTCGGCGGGTGATGGCATGATGTGCTCCTTCTGCGCGCGTGATGCCGCCTGTAGGCTGTCGCGGCTCTTCCGGTTGGGAGAAACTCTCCGACAAGGCGTAATGGCTCTTCGGCTTGTTTCCACCGTAGGAGGGACCACCGACATCGGTGCGACGATCTCACATACAGTGCAGAACAAACGGTCTGGACCACTTGTGCAGAAGACTACGCCCGCTTCGAACGGATCTTCGACGACACGCCGCAAATGGTGGGTCGTGTTCCGTAGAGGGCGGACGAGGAACGTCGGTCAGCGCCGCCGCGGCTCCTGCCGTCCGACTCCGTGACGCCTGTCCTCGGGAACGTCCATCTCCGCGCACAGCGCCAGCCAGATGTCTCGCGGCGGCGTGCCGTCGGCGAGAGCTTCGAGAGCGGTACGCCCACCTACGGCACTCAGGCCGAGGTCGTTGACCAGAGAGGAAGCCCTCAGCCCGAACTCGGTATCGACGGCGCGAAGGAACTCGCTACGACGCATCACCACCCCATTCGGGGGTCAGTGCAGCGAGAGCTGAGGCTCGACCGACGCCACGAGGTCGTCGGGAACGACGTCAGGGAAGACCTGAATGCCCTCGAGCACCGAAATGCGGTCACCGACTTCGCGCATGATCGTCGAGATGGGGACGTCGAGAGCGTCTGCGACCGAGGCGAGAATCTCGCTCGAAGCCTCTTTCTGACCGCGCTCCACCTCGCTGAGGTAGCCGAGTGCGACTGATGCCTTGCTGGCGACCTGCCGAAGCGTACGCCCCTTCTGCAGGCGGAAGTCCCTCAGCACATCGCCGATTTCCTGTCGTACAAGAATCATCGGAACCTCCTCCCCATGTGTTCGCTCGAGGTCTCCCCCGATGAGACAGCCAGTCTAGTACCCCTGGCGTGCACAGAATCTACTCCTGCACTCTGTGGTTTACGTGTGAGCACATCAGAGACAACCAGCCGCAGGGCTCTGCTATTCCGAGAGCAGGGCGAGCATCTCCTGGAGTGCCGCGTCCACCGTCTGCGCCCGGATCGATCCCCGGTCGCCGACGAAGAGAAAGGCCCTGGTCCGCGATGCCGCGGGGGTGACGACGCCGATGTGCACCGTGCCGACGGGCTGCCCGTCCGGAGACACCGGTCCGGCGATCCCGGTCGTGGACACCCCCACATCGGCAGCCTCGCCGTCGACGCCGACGACGCGTCTGACGCCGTCTGCCATCTCCAGTGCGACCTGCGGATGCACCGGCCCGTATCTCGACAGCAGGCCCTCATCCACGCCCAGCACGGACGACTTGACCGGCGTGGCATATGCCACGACGCCTCCGAGCAGCACGGCTGACGCTCCGGGAACCGCGACGAGATCGGCGCACAGGGCGCCCCCGGTCAGGGATTCGGCCACGCCGAGCTTCCATCCTCGTCGGCCCAGCGCAGCGAGGACCTCGGCTGCCGCCTGACTCATGACTTCCGGCGCGACCCGCGTACCTGCGCCACGACGTAGTCGATGCCGCTCGCCACCGTGAGGACCAGGACGATGAGCATGAGGATGAACGTGATCAATGTCCAGGCGTCGAGACCGATGACGTAGTGCAGCGGGAGGAGTGCCCACCCGAGCGCCACCCCTTGGAACGCGGTCTTGATCTTGCCCATCCAGGCCGCGGCCACGACGTGTTCGCTGGCCACCATGAGCCGATGGATCGTGATGCCCCATTCGCGCACGAGGATGATCGCAACGATCCACCAGTTGACCTCGCCCAGAATCGCGAGCCCGATGAAGCCGGCACCGGTGAGCATCTTGTCGGCGATCGGATCCCAGAGCTTGCCGAAATCACTGACGATGTCGTACTTGCGGGCGAGGTACCCGTCGACCCAGTCCGTCGAGATCCCGACGATGAAGATGACTCCGGCCGCCCAGCGGAGACCCGGGTCCGAGAACCCATAGGTGCCACCCAGCAGGAGCAGGACGAAGAAGACGACGGCCAGCGGGATGCGCGCGACCGTGATGGCGTTGGGGAGCTGCCGTGGGATCGCCATCAGTCGCGTCCCGTCAAGCCCCAGGCATCTTCGTCGCCCTCAGCTTCCACCTCGGGAAGACCCTCGTACTGAGCCGCGATCGGGTCATGCGTCTGCGGGAGCGGCGGGACGGGCGGAACCGCAGGCGCAGCCGATGCCGATGTCGGTGCCGGAACGTCCTCTCCGCGCAGCTTGGCCATCACCTGCGGGAGCTGCTCGGCGGTCGCCAGCACGTCTCGCGCCTTCGACCCCTCGGAGGGGCCGACGATCTCGCGCGACTCGAGCAGATCCATGAGACGACCTGCCTTCGCGAACCCGACGCGGAGCTTGCGCTGGAGCATCGACGTCGATCCGAACTGCGAGGAGACGATGAGCTCGGCGGCTGCGAGCAGCAGCTCCAGGTCATCCCCGATGTCCTCGTCGACTTCCTTCTTCTTCGTCGGCTCCATCGCCTCCTGCACATCCGGACGGTAGTCCGGACGTGCCTGACGGGTGACGTGCTTGACGACCGCGTCGATCTCCTTCTCGTCGACCCACGCGCCCTGCAGGCGGAACGGCTTCGATGAACCCATCGGCGAGAACAGGGCGTCACCTTGACCGATGAGCTTGTCGGCACCGGGGCTGTCGAGGATGACCCGGCTGTCCGTGACGCTCGTCACGGCGAAGGCGAGTCGTGACGGGACGTTGGCCTTGATCAGACCCGTCACGACGTCGACGCTCGGGCGCTGAGTCGCTAGCACGAGATGGATGCCGGAGGCACGTGCGAGCTGCGTGATGCGGACGATCGAGTCCTCGACGTCGCGAGGGGCGACCATCATGAGGTCGGCGAGCTCATCGACGACCACCAGAAGGTACGGGTACGGCTTCAGGACACGCTCGCTGCCCACCGGGAGCTCGACCTCGCCCGCGCGGACAGCCCGGTTGAAGTCGTCGATGTGCCGGAAGCCGAACGACGCGAGATCGTCGTACCGCATGTCCATCTCCTTCACGACCCACTGCAGCGCCTCCGCCGCCTTCTTCGGGTTCGTGATGATGGGCGTGATCAGATGCGGGACACCGGCGTAGCTGGTCAGCTCGACACGCTTCGGGTCGATCAGCACCATGCGCACGTCGGACGGGCGGGCACGCATCAGCAGACTCGTGATCATGGAGTTCACGAAGCTCGACTTACCCGAACCGGTGGAGCCGGCCACGAGGAGGTGCGGCATCTTCGCGAGGTTCGCGATGACGATGTTGCCGCCGACGTCTTTGCCGACGCCGATGGTCATCGGGTGCGTGCTCTTCTGCGCAGCGGGCGAGCGCAGCACATCGCCGAGAGCCACCATCTCCTTGTCGGCGTTCGGGATCTCGATGCCGATCGCGCTCTTGCCCGGGATCGGCGAGAGGATGCGCACGTCGTTCGAGGCCACGGCGTAGGCGAAGTTGTTGCTCAGCTGCAGGATCTTCTCGACCTTGACGCCGTGGCCCACCTCGACCTCGTACTGCGTGACCGTCGGTCCACGGGAGAAGCCGGTCACCTTGGCATCGACCTTGAACTGCGACAGCACGCTGGTGATCTGCTCGATCACCTTGTCGGTCGCCTCTGAGCGCATGACGGGCGGCGGGCCTTCGACCAGGAGTCCGGGAGACGGGAGGATGTATGGCGTGACGGGGGCCTGCGGGCCGCGGTCGCCCGGACCATCGGTGCCGAACCCGTCGAGACCGGGTAGTTCCGGCACCTCTCCTGTCTCGGAGGAGTCATCGAGCAGGGCCGTGGTCTGCTGCTCGGCGAGCGAGTCGGCGACCGACCTGACTTCGGACAGCACCTCGGTGGCCGCGTCGTAAGGATTCTCGACGACCACTGCCTGGTCGTACGCAGGCGTGGGATCGGAGGTGGTCAGGAGCGCGGTGATGTCGTCGGAATCGAGTGTGCCCTCATCCGGGTCCTCTTCGCGGCCGGTCTTGTTCCGGCGCCACCACGGCAGTACGTCGGGGTCATCGGTCTTGTCCGCGTCGTCGATCGCTGCGGCGTCCTTCGCCGGCTTCTCCGGTCGCTCCGCGTCGAACATCCAGGCGTAGAGATTCCCGAGGCGCGAACCGATGCGATTCGGCGGTGTCTTGGTGAGGATCAGGATGCTGAGTGCCACGAGCAGCGACAGCACGATGTACGCCGGGATGTCGGTGAGGTACGTCAGCGGCTGCCCCACCAGCCAGCCCAGCAGACCGCCCGACTCGCTGAGCGCAGGCATCCCCTGGTTCGGATGCGGGCGAGGCCCTGCGACATGGAAGATCCCCGCGAGGGCGAGGACGAACATGCCGAAGCCGATGCCGATACGACCGTTGTCGTGGACAGAGGACGGGTGCCGGAACAGCCATCCGGCGAGCAGGAGGAGCAGCACGGGCATGATGAAGGCCACGCGTCCGACGAAGAGACCCACCGAGTAGGCACTGATGTTCGCTGCGACCTCGTTGCCGATGAAGAACCACTCGTTGACCGCACCGAGCACGGCGAGGAGCACGAGGAAGAACGGGAAGCCGTCGCGACGGTCGTCCTTCTCGAGGGTCTCAGGGCCGAACGCGCGGAAGAGTCCTCCGACCCCGTGCGCCAGCCCGGCCCAGGCACGGACGGCGACGGGAGGCTTGTCGGCCTCGTCGATGTACTTCTTGGGAGCGGGTTGGGCCTTGCGAGCGGGCGTGGCCTTGGGAGCCGTCTGCCGCTTGGGGCGCGACGGTGCGCTCGTCGACGCGCGCTCTGTCTTCGTGGTACTCCTGGCCATGCTCTCACGTTACGTCCAACAGGCGACATCGCCGCGTAATGACGCGGCTTTCCACGGATCGGAGAGAGCGTACGCTACCCCGTACCGCGAGCCATCGTGTCGCGCGTCGACCCCTGACCCACCACGGCGAACCCTTCCGCACGATACAGATTGCGCGCGAAGTTGTCCCGCTCCACGCTCAAGCTGATCCTGGCATGGCCTTGGGACCCGGCGAGCTGCACGATGCCGCGCAGCAGGGACCGACCAACACCCCGAGCGCGCCAGAGCGGGTGCACGCCGATGATCAGCTCGGGGACCGCGATGCCGATGAAACCGAATCCCGGCTCGTTCTGCGGAAGCACCCGATACCAGGCGGCACCGACCGCGACGTCATCGTCACCCAGCGCGACGAGGCCGTCGTCTGACATGCGTTTCCACCCCGCGAGGTAGCGCCGATGCTCCGTCGAGGTCAGCACCTCGTGCCGTGGCCGCACTCCTCCGGCTCGCCAGTTCGCCGCCTCGACGAGCATGTCGCCGAGGAACATCGCATCCGTCTGCGACGCCCTGCGAAGCGAGAAGCCCCTGTGCATGACGCGAGCATAGGCCGACGGTGTTACGTCGGCATGACGACTACCCGTGAGTGCGAGAGGACCGCGCCGGCGTCACGCCTCGATGACGAGCGGCACGATCATGGGGCGACGACGAAGCCGCTGATTCACCCAGCGACCGATCGTGCGTCGCACGACCTGCGACAGCGCATGGGTGTCACGGACACCATTGCCGGACGCCTCCTTGAGCGCGGCGACGATCTTGGGCGTGACGTCGTCGAACACGGAGTCGTCCTCGGCGACGCCGCGCGCATGGATCTCCGGGCCCGAGATGATGCGCCCGGTCGTGGCGTCCACCACGACGATGACCGAGATGAAGCCCTCCTCGCCGAGGATCCGGCGGTCCTTGAGGTCGGCGTCCGTGATCTCGCCGACGGTTGAGCCGTCGACGTACACGAACCCGAGATCGAGCTGACCTGCGACCTTCGCGACCCCGCCCTTGAGGTCGATCACGGTGCCGTTCGAGGCGATGATCGTGTTGTCCTCCGGCACGCCGGTGTCCTGCGCCAGCTTGGCGTTCGCGATGAGATGGCGGTACTCGCCATGGACCGGGAGGACGTTCTTCGGCTTCAGGATGTTGTAGCAGTAGATGAGCTCACCCGCGGCGGCGTGCCCGGAGACGTGCACCTTCGCGTTCGCCTTGTGCACGACGTTGGCGCCCAGCTTGGTCAAGCCGTCGATCACGCGGTACACCGCGTTCTCGTTGCCCGGGATGAGGCTGGAGGCGAGGATGACGGTGTCGCCCTCGCTAATCTCGATCGCGTGATCCATGTTCGCCATCCGGCTGAGCACGGCCATCGGCTCTCCCTGCGAGCCCGTCGACATGTAGACGATCTGCTCGTCGGGCAGATCACGTGCCTTCTTGAAGTCGATCAGGACGCCGTCCGGCACCTTCAGGTAGCCGAGCTGCTCGGCGATCGTCATGTTCCGGACCATGCTGCGGCCGAGGAACGCGACGCGGCGCCCGTTGGCGTGTGCGGCATCGATGACCTGCTGCACACGGTGGACGTGGCTGGAGAAGCTGGCGACGATGACGCGACGCGGCGCCTTCGCGATCACCTGATCGAGCACGGGGCCGATGGAGCGTTCCGTCGGGGTGAAGCCGGGCACGTCGGCGTTGGTCGAGTCGACGAGGAACAGATCCACGCCCTCTTCCCCGAGGCGGGCGAACGCGCGCAGGTCGGTGATCCGGCCGTCGAGGGGAAGCTGGTCCATCTTGAAGTCGCCGGTCGCGAGGACCATGCCGGCGGGGGTGCGGATGGCCACGGCCAGCGCGTCGGGGATGGAGTGGTTGACCGCGACGAACTCCAGGTCGAACGGACCGACCCGCTCCTCCTGCCCCTCCTTCACGGTGAGAGTGAAGGCCTTGATGCGGTGCTCCTTGAGCTTCGCCTCGACCAGCGCGAGGGTGAGCCCGGAGCCGATCAGAGGGATGTCGCTCTTCAGGCGCAGGAGGTAGGGCACGGCGCCGATGTGATCTTCGTGGCCGTGCGTGAGCACGACACCGACGATGTCGTCGAGGCGATCACGGATCGGCTCGAAGTCCGGGAGGATCAGGTCGACTCCCGGCTGGTGCTCCTCCGGGAAGAGCACACCGCAGTCGACGATCAGGATCTTCCCGTCGTACTCGAACATGGTCATGTTGCGACCGATCTCTCCGAGCCCGCCGATCGGGATGACCCGCAGCGTCCCTTCATCGAGAGCGGTCGGTTCTACCAGGGGAATGGACATGCTGTCTCCTCAGTCGGACACTCCGCGCGTCCGTTCGTTCATGGCGACGCGACTCAGCGCGTCGTGCCGTGCACCTTCGGCAGGGCACCGCCCGCGGCCGCATTGCGGTCGGGACGGAAGTTCGAGAAGTCGGCACCGGGAACGTCCTGGACGAGGTCGAGCTCATCCTCGATGAGCGCCGCCTCCCATTCCTCGGGACCGACCAGGGGAAGTCGGACGCGCGGACTCGAGATGCGACCGAGTCCGTGCAGGATGTACTTGGCCGCGACGGTCCCAGGCACATGCGTCATCACGGCGCGGACGAGCGGCTCGAGCCGCTTGTGCTCCGCCGTGGCCGTGGCGAGGTCTCCCGCGTTCACCGCGTCGATGATCGTGCGGTACGGCGCCGCGGCGACGTTGGCCGTCACGCCGATCAAACCGGTCGCCCCGATCGCGAGGTGCGGCAGCACGTTCGCGTCGTCGCCCGAGAAGTACATGAGGTCGGTCTGGTTCAGCACCCGACTCACCTCGGAGAAGTCGCCCTTGGCGTCCTTCACAGCGAGGATGTTCGGGTGCTTCGCCAGACGCAGGATCGTCTCGTACTTGATCGGCACACCGGTCCGGCCCGGGATGTCGTAGAGGATCACCGGGAGGTCGGTGGCGTCGGCCACCAGACGGAAGTGTGTGAGGATGCCCGCCTGCGTGGGCTTGTTATAGTACGGCGTGACGATCATGATGCCGTCGGCGCCTGCCTTCTCGCTGGCCTTGTAGAGCTCGATCGCGTGCGCGGTCTCGTTCGACCCGCCACCCGTGATGATCTTCGCCCGACCTGCGGAGACGGACTTGCCGACCTCCACGAGCTTGAGCTTCTCGGGGTCCGTCAGAGTCGAGGTCTCACCGGTCGTTCCCGTCACGACGATGCCGTCCGCTCCCGCGGTGATCACGTCATCGATGTGCTTCTCGACGGCGGGCCAGTCGACTTCGCCGTCGGCCGTCATCGGAGTGACGAGCGCGACGAGAACCTGTCCGAAGGGGTTGCCCGAGTGCGTCATAGACCCAGCGTATCGGTTCGACCACCGGTCATGCGGACGCGAAGACGCGGATGACGTCCCCGCGGGCGACGTCGTTCTTCCCTGCCAGGAGCACCCCGACCATGTCACCGGCCCTCGCCTCGTTCGCGCGCTTACGGAACATCTCGATTCCGGTGATCTCGGTCGTCGACAGCGCGGCACCGTCACGGATGACCGAGACGGCGTCTCCGACACGGACGACACCGCGGCTCACTTTGCCCGTGGCCACGAGACCGCGGCCGGTGATCCTGAACACGTCCTCGACGGCGACCTCTCCGGCTCCGGCCTCACTGCCGACAGTCATGGGCGCGGCCGTATCGGCGGAGATCCCCGCGGTGAGGTCCGCGAGGCGAGCGGCCTCCGCAGCGTTGTACGCCCGAAGCATCTCATCGGCACCCTGAGGATCGCGCTTTCTCCTGAACAAACCCATGCACCGATCGTACGGACCGGGGGTGCACCGCCGTACGCTCGTGGGATGGGCTGGCTCACACGAAGCACCGACACGAAGTACGAGAACGCATGGATCCGCGTGCGAGAGGACCGGATCACGGGGCCCTCAGGCGACGAGGGTATCTACGGTGTCGTCTCCATGCAGCATCCGGCCGTGTTCGTCGTCGCGATGGACGAGGACGAGCGCGTGTGCCTCGTCACGATCGACAGATACACCGTCGGCACGAGCGTCGAGATCCCGGCCGGTGGCAGCGACGGGGAGGACCCACTCGTCGCGGCTCAGCGCGAACTCCGCGAGGAGACGGGGTACGAGGCGGCCGACTGGACCCCTCTCGGCGGCATGCTGGCTCTGAACGGCATCGCCGAGGCCCCGGAGCACGTCTTCCTCGCCCGCGACCTCCATCCGATCACGGGCGAAGACGCATCACGCGGCGTCTCTGCCGAGACGCAGGCGGAAGAAGGCATCCGTGCCGTCTCCTGGGTACCGTTCGAGGACGTCCTCACGATGATCGCCGAGGACACGATCACGGACGGCGAGACGATCGCCGCCATCGCGAAAGCCGGGATCCGGCTCGGAAGGTTCCGCTGAACCTCGCGGATCGACCCCGGAAAGGTCTGTGATCAGACCCGGCCGCGACGCGCCACACCGGAGGTGAGTGAACTCGGCAACACGCGCGCCAGAGCGACGATCGCCTTGTATCGCAGCGACGGCACCGACACCGACTTGCCGAGCGCCGCATCGCGAAGGCCGATCCTGACGACGTCGCGCGCATTCAGCCACATGATGGCGGGAACACCCTCCTGACCTACCGGCAGCCCCATCCGCTCGTGGAACGACGTGTGGGTGAACCCCGGGCACAGCGCCGTCACGGAGACTCCGTCCCTCGCGTACTCGGCGTTGGCCCAGCGGCTGAAGCCGATGAGCCATGCCTTGCATGCGGAGTAGGTCGAGCGCGAGATGAATCCCGCGACCGAGGCGACGTTGATGATGCGCCCGCCGCGACCGCGCATGGACTGGAGCGCCGCATGCATGAGGCGCATCGACGCCTCCACATGCAGCCGTAGGTGACGGACCTCGTCGTCGATGTCGTTGTCGGCGAACTGCAGAGGCAGTCCGAACCCCGCGTTGTTCACGAGAAGGTCGACGGGGTCCGAGGTGTCGCGCAGCCTTTCCGCGACCTTCTCGACTCCTGCCTCTTCCGCCAGATCGGCGGACACGATCTCGACCGCGACCCCGTACTCGCTCCGCAGTTCCGCCGCCAGCTTCTCGAGGGCGCCCACCGAGCGCGCCACCAGGATGAGGTCGGCCCGCCGCCGCGCCAGCTGACGGGCGAACTCGGCGCCCAGCCCTGCGCTTGCTCCGGTGATCAGCGCGGTGGGCATCAGCGCTCGTATCCCAGGAAGCGGTACCGGACGCCGGTGCGGGAGGTCTGCCACTCCCCCTCGTCGACCAGGCGCCAGCCCTTCTTGTCCGGGGCGTACGCGTCGCCGGCGACGTCCAGGTCGAGCTCGGTGACCTCCAGACGGTCCGCGTCGCCGATCACCTGTCGGAAGATCTCCGCACCGCCGATGATCCATGCCCGGTCGAGTCCGCGGACCGCCTCGGCGACCGTCGCCGCGCGACGCGCGCCCTCTTCGGACCAGTCCTGCTGCCGGGTCACCACGATGTTCTCGCGGCCGGCGAGCGGACGGAAGCGCTCAGGGAGAGAGTCCCAGGTCTTGCGCCCCATCACGACCGGAGCGCCGAGGGTGACTTCCTTGAAGTGAGCCAGGTCCTCTGGCACATGCCACGGCATGCCGCCCTCCGCGCCGATCACGCCACCGTGCGCTTCGGCCCAGATCAAGCCCACCCAGGTCATACCGCGACCGCCGCCCTGATCGGCGCGTGGTGCTGGTAGTCGTCCACGATGAAATCCTCGTAGCGGTAGTCGAAAATCGACTCGGGCTTCCGCGCGAAACGCAGCGTCGGGTATGCGTAGGGCTCACGGCTCAGCTGCTCGCGCACCTGCTCCACGTGGTTGTCGTACACGTGGCAGTCGCCGCCGGTCCAGACGAAGTCGCCGGGCTCGAGCCCCACCTGCTGAGCGATCATCAGCGTGAGGAGCGCGTAGGAAGCGATGTTGAACGGCACTCCGAGGAACATGTCCGCGCTGCGCTGGTACAGCTGGCAGGAGAGCTTGCCGTCGGCGACGTAGAACTGGAACAGCGCGTGGCACGGTGCGAGCGCCATGTCGGGGATGTCGGCGGGGTTCCATGCCGAGACGATCAGCCGCCGCGAGTCGGGCGAGCGGCGGATCTGCTCGATCACCTCGGAGAGCTGGTCGATGCTGCCGCCGTCGGGCGTCGGCCAGGAACGCCATTGCACCCCGTAGACAGGACCGAGGTCGCCGGATTCGTCCGCCCACTCATCCCAGATCGTGACGCCGTTCTCCCGAAGCCACCCCACGTTCGAATCGCCCTGCAGGAACCAGAGGAGCTCGTAGGCGATGGACTTGAAGTGCACGCGCTTGGTCGTGATGAGCGGGAACCCCTTCGACAGATCGAAGCGGATCTGTCGACCGAAGACGCTCGTCGTGCCGGTGCCGGTGCGATCGGACTTGTGCGTGCCGCTCTCCAGGACGTCTCGGAGCAGATCTTCATAAGGAGTCGGGACGGCTGCGCTCATGACAGCCACGATACCGCCACCCTCACCCTGTCGGGCGGATGAGCGCGCCCCCGGGACGTCGCCGTCATCGTCGGAAACATCGGCCCCGAGCGCCCTGGAGCCGCATATCCTCGACCCATGTCTCCCGCCCTGGCCCTCGGCTTCGCTGCTGCACTGCTCGTGCTCGCGACGCTCATCGGTGTCGCGCTGCGACGCCGTGACGGTCGGCGACGCGACGGCGGCACGCTTCACTTCGTCCCCACGGATGCGGACTCCGCCGAACTCGGGTCCCGGGCGACCCTGGTGCAGTTCAGCACCGAGATGTGCGCGCGGTGCCCGCAGGTGCGCAGGCTGCTCGGCGCATACGCCGCCGAACACGAGGGTCTCCGCCATGTGGAGGTGGATCTGACTCACCGTCCCGACCTCTCGACCCGCTACAAGGTGCTCCAGACACCGACCACCTTCGTCGTGGACGGGTCGGGTGCCGTGCGCGCGCGATTCCACGGTGTCCCTCACCGGCATGCCCTCACCGACGCCCTCGCAACCCTCTGAGCCGAAGAAACGGAGCATCCATGAGCAATCCCGCCGGCATCGACCCCAGAGGCCCCCGATTCGCCGCAGCGATCACCGCGGTGCTGCTGCTGGTGGCGACGTTCCTCGCACTGACGGGGATATCCACAGCGCAGGCGGGTGCCGCGACGTTCGGCT
>NZ_LSJW01000242.1:0-842 GCF_001557335.1 Microbacterium sp. CCH5-D1 | reverse complement strand
GAGCGAGTGCAGCACGGGGAGGAACCGGGAGAGGAAGATCGCGATGCCCCCTCGGCGCTCGAGGTAGTTCTCGGCGCGCACCCAGTTGTGCTCGCCGATCTTGCGCCCCAACCAGGACACGCGGATTCGTGGTCCGAGCCAGCGGCCCAGCCAGAAGCCGATGCTCTCGCCGATGAGGGCGCCGATCACGACGGCGACGCCCATCGCGATGCCCTCCAGGGGAGTGGCGACACCCATCGAGGCGATGATCACGATCGTGTCACCGGGGACGATGAGACCGATCAGGATGCTCGTCTCCAGCATCACGGCGAGCCCGGCGATGAGCGTGCGTGCGACCGGGTCGATCGACTGCACGGTGTCGAGGAGCCAGATCAGGAGGTCGTCCACCCCACGAGAATACGGGAGCCGCCCGGTCCTAGGCTGGCAAGGTGCCTGTACTGCTGAGCGCCAGACCCCTTCCCGAGTGGACGGAGCCGTCGTCGGTGTTCCCGATGCTCGAAACGGGGAACGCCGATGTCTTCTGGCTCGACGCCGGCGCGGATGCGACGACGGGATGGAGCTTCATCGGCACAGGGGAGCGTTCGACGCTTCCGCGCGACGTCCGCCTCGACGTCGCAGCCCCGACGCCGGGGCAGCCGCCGTTCACCGGGGGCTGGGTGGGCTGGCTCGACTACGAGAGCGGCGCCGCGGCTGCAGGGGCACCCGTGTCCCCTACGGGCGACGAGACAGATGGGGCATGGCTGAGCGCCGAGCGACTCATCGCCTTCGACCATTCGCACCGACAGGTCTGGGCGCTCAGCGCTGAGAGCGAACTGGAGAGCTGGGAAGCGGCGGTCACCGCG
>NZ_LSJW01000241.1:0-1091 GCF_001557335.1 Microbacterium sp. CCH5-D1 | reverse complement strand
CCGCCGGGTCGCCATCCTCGGTCGCCCGAATGTCGGCAAGTCGTCGCTGCTGAACAAGGCGGCCGGCGAGGAGCGCGTGGTCGTCAACGATCTCGCCGGCACCACGCGCGATCCGGTCGACGAGGTCGTGGAGCTGGGTGGCAAGATGTGGCGTCTGGTCGACACCGCCGGCATCCGTCGTCGCGTGCACATGGCGCAGGGCGCGGACTTCTACGCGTCGCTGCGCACCTCCGCTGCGCTGGAGAAGGCGGAGGTCGCTGTCGTCGTGCTCGACGTCTCCGAGTCGATCAGTGAGCAGGACGTGCGCATCATCGACCTGGTGCTGGAGTCGGGTCGTGCACTGGTCCTCGCGTTCAACAAGTGGGACCGCCTCAACGACGACGACCTCGAGAACGCCGATCGCCGTCGCTACCTCGAGCGGGAGATCGAGCAGGACCTCGCACACGTCGCCTGGGCCCCGCGCGTGAACATCTCCGCGAAGACCGGGCGTCACCTCGACAAGCTCGTTCCCGCCTTGGAGACCGCGCTGGAGAACTGGGACCGTCGTATTCCGACGGGCAAGTTCAACGCGTTCCTCGCGGAACTCGTGGCGGAGCACCCGCACCCGCTGCGTGGAGGCAAGCAGCCGCGCATCCTGTT
The DNA here is from genome assembly GCF_001557335.1 of Microbacterium sp. CCH5-D1. Taxonomy (NCBI): domain Bacteria; kingdom Bacillati; phylum Actinomycetota; class Actinomycetes; order Micrococcales; family Microbacteriaceae; genus Microbacterium; species Microbacterium sp. CCH5-D1. The sequence goes on along the minus strand of NZ_LSJW01000241.1, from coordinate 452 downwards.
CGGTACGCAGGCATCGACGCGCCCGCCGACGTTCGTGCTGTTCACGACCGGTTTCCTCGACCCCGGGTACCGCCGGTTCATCCAGCGGCGTCTGCGCGAGCTCTACTCGTTCGAGGGCACGCCGATCGTGATCAACATGCGCGTGCGCGAGAAGCGTCAGCGCTGATCTGTTCCGGCGCATGTCGCGCCGTGGTGCCGTCGCCCCGATGCTGTGAAAGGCTGAGTGTGTGACTGTCGTACCTCCTGCTTCCGGTGAGCCGCGTCGCCCCGAGGGGCCGCGGAATCCCGGCGATGCCTGGGTGATCTCGGAGTCGGGGGAGAAGTACTGGGGGCGCTTCGGCGCCGCCGGTCTTCTCGCCTACGATCCCGCGCGCGGGATCCTGCTGCAGCACCGCGTCTCCTGGAGCCACTTCGGGGGGACGTGGGGGCTTCCCGGCGGGGCGCTGCACGAG
>NZ_LSJW01000240.1:0-6359 GCF_001557335.1 Microbacterium sp. CCH5-D1 | reverse complement strand
GTCGCCGACACCCGCCGCGGAGACGGCGGCCAGCCCTACGCGCGTCCCGAGGAATTGCTCGCCGACCTGCGGGCGGTGCAGGCGTCGCTCGCGGATGCCGGCGCGAAGCGCCACGCGTTCGGCGGGGTGCAGCACCTCATCTGGCAGGTCGAGACCTATGGCTTCCACCTGACCGAGCTCGAGGTGCGTCAGCACTCCCAGGTGCACGCGAAGGCTCTTGCCGAGCTCGATGCGGGCGAAGCCGTCAGCGCACAGACCGAAGAGGTGCTCGACGTCTTCCGCGCGATCGCGGACATCCAGCACGACCGGGGTCTGCGTGCGGCCGGGCGGTACGTCGTCTCCTTCACCCAGGCAGCCTCCGACCTCGCCAACGTGCACCGTCTCGCCCGATACGCGCTCGGCGACGATGCGCCTGTGCTCGACGTCGTGCCGCTGTTCGAGACCTTCGCGGACCTCCAGGCCGCCCCGGGCATCCTCGCCGAGGCCGTGACCTTCCCGGAGTTCCGCGAGCGCATGGCCGCGACCGGCAACCGGCTCGAGGTCATGCTCGGCTACTCGGACTCGTCGAAGGACGTGGGCCCCGTCGCCGCGAACCTGGCGCTGTACGAAGCCCAGGAGAAGATCGCCCGCTGGGCGCAGGACAACGACATCGAGCTGACGCTCTTCCACGGTCGTGGCGGCGCACTCGGACGAGGGGGCGGCCCTGCCAACTCGGCGATCCTGGCGCAGCCGCCGCACTCCGTCGACGGCCGGTTCAAGCTCACCGAGCAGGGCGAGGTCATCTTCGCGCGCTACGGCGAGCCCGCGATCGCGATGCGGCACATCGACCAGGTCGCCGCGGCCACCCTGCTGGCGTCGTCCCCCACCGAGGAGGAGCGCACCAGCCGTGCGGCAGAGCGCTACGCCGAAGTCGCCTCGGCGATGGACGCGGCCTCCCGTGAGCGCTTCTTCTCGCTGGTGAAGGCCGAGGGGTTCGCATCGTGGTTCGCCACCGTGACCCCGATGGAGGAGATCGGTCTGCTCGCGCTCGGCTCGCGCCCGGCACGACGCGGGTTGTCGGTCGAGTCGCTCGAGGACCTCCGCGCCATCCCGTGGGTGTTCGCCTGGACGCAGGCCCGCATCAACCTCGCCGGCTGGTTCGGACTCGGCTCCGCCCTGCAAGCCGTCGGCGACGAGGAACTTCTTGTCGAGGCGTACCGGGAGTGGCCGCTGCTGCGCACCATGATCGACAACGTCGCGATGAGCCTCGCCAAGACCGACGAGCGCATCGCCCGCCAGTACCTCGCCCTGGGCGACCGCGACGACCTGGCCCAGCTCGTGCTGGACGAGCTCGCCCTCACGCGGCGCTGGGTGATCCGTCTCACCGGCGGCACCGGACTCCTCGAGAACAAGCCCGTGCTGCAGCGGGCCGTGCAGCTGCGCAGCCCCTACGTCGACGCCCTCTCGCTCCTCCAGCTCCGGGCGCTGCGTGCCCTGCGTTCGGCGGATCACGGCCCGACCGGCTCCGGAGCCGACGCGGAGCAGCAGCGGCTGCTGCTGCTCTCGGTCAGCGGGGTCGCCGCCGGGCTGCAGAACACCGGGTGACCCGAGCCCTCCCGCCGGGTGCGCTGACGCGGCTGTGGCCGACGCTAGAGTGAAACCTCTGCCTCACCCGGCTCTGCTTTCGCGCGCGACACGATCGCCCGCACCCCATCCCCCACCAGAAAGCCCTTCCGCGTGACCGCTACGTCTCCCGCCGACTTCCATCCGCTCGCCGACTCCGTGCAGCCCGTCTTCGACACGGTGCTCGCCCGCAGCCCGCACGAGCCGGAGTTCCACCAGGCCGTCCACGAGGTGCTGCACTCGATCGCACCCGTCCTGGAGCGTCACCCGGAATACGTCGACGGCGGCATCCTCGAGCGCCTGGTCGAGCCCGAGCGTCAGATCCTCTTCCGTGTGCCGTGGATCGACGACGCCGGGAAGCTGCACGTCAACCGCGGCTACCGCATCCAGTTCTCCTCCGTGCTCGGCCCGTACAAGGGCGGGCTGCGCTTCCACCCCTCGGTGAACCTGTCGATCATCAAGTTCCTGGGCTTCGAGCAGATCTTCAAGAACGCGCTCACCGGTCAGGGCATCGGCGGCGGCAAGGGCGGGTCCGACTTCGACCCGCACGGCCGCTCCGACGCCGAGGTCATGCGCTTCTGCCAGTCGTTCATGAACGAGCTCTACCGGCACCTCGGCGAGCACACCGACGTCCCTGCGGGTGACATCGGCGTCGGCGGGCGCGAGATCGGCTACCTCTTCGGTCAGTACCGCAAGGTCACCAACCGGCACGAGTCGGGCATGTTCACGGGCAAGGGCACCGGATGGGGCGGGGCCGAGGTGCGCACCGAGGCCACCGGCTACGGCGCGGTGTTCTTCGCGCAGGAGATGCTCGCCGTGCACGGCGACTCCCTCGACGGCAAGCGCGTCGGCATCTCGGGCTCCGGCATCGTGGCCATCTACGCGATCCAGAAGGCCACCCAGCTCGGTGCGACCGCGGTCACGGCGTCCGACTCGTCCGGCTACGTCGTCGACGACGCCGGCATCGACCTCGACCTGCTGCGTCAGATCAAGGAGGTCGAGCGCGCCCGCATCGTCGAGTACGCCAACCGTCGCCCGAGCGCCCGCTTCGTGGAAGGCGGCAGCGTGTGGGAGGTGCCCGTCGACATCGCGGTGCCCTCCGCCACGCAGAACGAGGTCTCCTTGGCCGATGCAGAGGCCCTGATCGCCAACGGCGTGCGCGCGGTGTCGGAAGGTGCGAACATGCCCTGCGTGCCCGACGCCGTCGACGCCTTCCAGAAGGCCGGAGTGCTGTTCGCCCCCGGCAAGGCCGCGAACGCCGGTGGCGTCGCGACCTCGGCGCTCGAGATGAGCCAGAACGCCTCCCGTCAGCGCTGGAGCTTCGGCGACAGCGAGAACAAGCTCCGCGAGATCATGGGCGACATCCATGGCGCCGCCTTCGACGCCGCAGAGCGGCACGGCGTCCCCGGCGACTACGTGGCCGGGGCCAACATCGCCGGCTTCGAGCGCGTCGCCGCCGCGATGCTCGCTCAGGGCGTCATCTGACCTTCCGGTCGCGATATGTCAGCTGTTTCCACCTTTTGAGCTGACATATCGCGACCGGAGCGGGTCAACTCTCGTCGACCGGCACCTTGACCACCTTGTTGTACCCGGTCACCGCCTGGTTCTCGTCGAACGCGACGACCTTCTTGCGGAAGCCCTTGGTGATGATCGCGAGGTAGACCACCCCGATCGCGGTCCACACCAGCCCGCCGCGCAGCGCGTCCTCGTGCAGGTTCGCCCACAACAGGCCGGTGAGCACCATGCCGATCCCCGGCATCACGATGAAGCTGAAGATGTCGCCCGGGGTCTTGCGACGGCCCTTGCGGATCGCGAACCAGGCGATCACCGAGATGTTGACGAACGTGAAGGCGATCAGCGCGCCGAAGTTGATCCACGCCGCGATCAGCTCGAGCGTGAAGGGGATCGCGAGCAGCGAGATGGCGCCCACCAGCACGATGTTGAACGTCGGGGTGTGGGTGCGGGGGTTGATGTAGCCGAACGCCCGCTGCGGCAGCACGTTGTTGCGCCCCATCACCAGCAGCATGCGAGACACCGAGGCGTGCGAGGCGAGACCGGAGGCCAGGGTCGCGCAGAAACCGGCCGCGGTCAGCACGGCCATGAGCACGGGGCCGCCGACCAGGTTGCCGATGATCGGCAGCGTCGAGTCCTCGACGAACTGCATGTCGCCGCCGGGGGCGAACTCGTTCCAGTCGGGGAAACGCAGCTGCGTGAGGTAGCCCGAGATCAGGAAGATCGCCCCACCCAGCAGCACGGTGAGGAGAATCGCCTTCGGCATGATCTTCGGATCCTTCGCCTCCTCCGCGTACATGGTGACGGCATCGAAGCCGATGAACGAGAAGCACACGATCGTGGCGCCCATCAGCACCGCCCCCATGGTGGCGCCGTCGTGGAAGATCGGCGTCAGCGAGGCGACCGTGCCCGCACCGTCGCCGCGCATCAGCTGTGCGACGACCATCACGACGAACACGGCCATCACGACGATCGAGAACACCAGCAGGATCATGTTCATGTTCGAGGTGCCGCGCATCGTCAGGTAGATGATGCTCGTGACAAGGATGCAGTAGAGCACCACCCAGATCCACCCGGGGATCTCGGGGAACAGCGCCTCCAGATAGCTGCGGATGATGAGGCAGTTCACCATCGGCAGCAGCACGTAGTCGATGAGCGACGTCCAGCCGACCATGAACCCGAGGTTCGGGTGGATCGACTCGCGCACGTAGGTGTACGCAGACCCGGCGCTCGGGATCGCACTGGAGATCTTGCCGTAGCTGATCGCGGTGAAGACCATCACGACCAGGGCGACGAGGTAGGCCGCCGGTACGACGTTGTCGGTGTCTCGGGCGACCATGCCGAAGGTGTCGAACACGACGGTCGGCGTCATGTACCCGAGACCGAGGCCGACGATCGCCCACAGCCCGAGGTTTCTCTTCAGCGTTCCTCCACCTTGCGCGAGCGGCTTCGTCTTCGTGGCCATGGGTACTCCTCGGGGGACAGCGCATGGGTCGGACTTCGGGTCGTCCGACGCTGAGCAACAGTATGGACCGGAGGGAATCATCTGCGCTACGGCGAATTCGGTTCGAAATGCGCTTTTAACAATCGGACCGACCGCGGGATTCGAAGACCCGTCGCGCGGTCACCATCCTTCGGCGAGCACCCGATCCAGCATCGCGACGACATGGTCGGCGCTCTCCGCTGTGAGGCACAGCGGCGGCTTGATCTTCAGGACGTTGGATCTCTCGGAGGTGGTCAGCACGATCACACCGAGCTCCCGCATCCGTTCGCAGATCGCCGCGGCCTCGGCGGCCGCCGGCTCCATCGTGTCGCGGTCACGCACGAGTTCGACGCCGAGATACAGGCCCTCCCCGTGCACGACGGCCACCAGCGGATGCCGATCGGCGAGACCGCGAAGCCCCTCGGCGAGGCGGGCGCCGATCACGGCGGCGTTGCGCTGCAGGTCGTCCTCGACCATGGCGTCGAGCACCGCGAGTCCGACACGACAGCTGAGCGAGCTCCCACCGGCCGATGAGAAGAACTGCCCCTGCGTCGACAGCGCGTCGGCGATGCGCTTCGACGTGATCACACCGCCGATCGGGTAACCGTTGCCCATGGGCTTCGCGATCGTGACGATGTCCGGCACGACGCCTGCGAGCTCGAACCCCCAGAAGGCGGACCCCATCCGCCCGAAGCCGACCTGCACCTCGTCGGCGATGCACAGCCCGCCCGCCGCCCTGATCTGCGCATAGGCACCATCCAGGTAGCCCTCGGGGAGCACCACCCCGCCCGCGTTGCCGAGGATCGACTCGCACAGGAACGCCGCGACCTCCCGCCCCTCCCCCTGCAGCCGGTCGAGATCGCTCGCGAGGTCGGCGAGGTAGTCGGCGGCGACATCCGCCCCTCGATACGTACCGCGGAAGCGGTTGGGCACATCCGCGACGTGCACCCAGTCGGCACGCGTCTCGAGGGCGGAGGGGTTGTCGTACGCGCTGGTGGTGACCGCATCGCTCGCCGCGGTCCAGCCGTGATATGCCTCGCGCAGTGCGACGACCGTGCGTCGTCCGGTCGCGGCCTGGGCCAGACGGATCGCGAGATCGACCGCCTCGGAGCCGCTGTTGACCAGCAGCACGGTGTCGAGTCCGCTTCCTTCCGGCATCAGGGCGAGCAGCCGTTCGCTGTACTCCGCGAGGTCGCGGAACAGGAAGCGGGAGTTCGTGGCCAGGGTGCGCAGCTGGCGGCCTGCCGCCTCCGCGACCTTCGGATGCGCGTGACCGAGGCCGGCGACGTTGTTCACCATGTCGACATAGGTGCGCCCTGTGGTGTCGATCAGATGGTGCCGCCATCCGCGTTCGATCTGCGGAGGACGCTCGTAGTAGCGCTCCTGCGCGGAGGCGAAGATCCGCTCACGTCGCCGCAACTCCGCGGCCGCGTCGTCGCGCTGCACGAACGACGGCAGCCCGAGCAGCGGGGCGGGGTCGGCGGTAAGACGGCTCCACGCCGGGACGCGCTCGGGCGCGACGAGTGGCGCACCGTCCGCCTGATGCTCCGGAGCATCATCGCGGTGGATGCCGACGGTCAGGCGCCGCGGCTCGAATGCGGCAGCGAGCCAGCCCACGGTCTCGCCGACGTCCACGGGGCGCTCGCGCCGCTCCTCCGCATCGAGCCCCGAGATCTGCAGCACCCAGTCGTGACCGTCGCCAGCACCGTCGTCGCCAACACCGTCGTCTCCAACACCGTCGAGATCGAGGACGAGACGGGCC
>NZ_LSJW01000239.1:0-1949 GCF_001557335.1 Microbacterium sp. CCH5-D1 | reverse complement strand
GAGGGGGCAGGACCCGGGGGCGGCCGTGTCGTGGCCGCCCCCGGAGGGCATCAGCCCTGGGTGATGTAGCGCAGGGTGGGGAACATCATCCCGACGACGGGCTGCAGCTGGATGCCGGGTGCCGTGTAGTAGATGTTGTTGGCCTGGTACCAGACCGACCACCACGCCTGATCGACGAGGGCCTTGTTGAGCTCCTTGACGGCGTCGGTCTGCGCGTCGCCGCGTTCCTTCTGCACCTTGTCGACGAGCGGGGCGATGACCTCGTTCTGGGCATAGTCGGGTTCGGGGTTGAACCACTGCACGCTGGTGACCTGACGGGCCACCGTCGCGACGTCGTTGCCGTCCATCGCGAGGAACGAGATGAACATCGGGTAGTTCGGCGCGTTCAGCTGGTAGTCGGGCATCTGCATGTTGTCCCAGGTGACCGTGACACCCAGCTCGTTGAGCGCCTGCTCCGCGGAGGGCTTCCACATCTCGAAGATCGGCGACATGGGCATCGAGATCGCGAACCCGTCGGGGTAGCCGGCGTCGGCGAGCAGCTTCTTGGCCTTGTCCATGTTGTAGGCGTAGGTCTTGTTGAGGGCGGGGTCGTTGACCGTGCCGCCGTCGGGGAACACCTGGTTCGTGGCGACGCCGGCACCGCTGCCGACGGCGGCCAGGATCGCGGCGCCGTCGAAGGCGTAGTTCAGGGCCTGGCGCACCTCGAGCTTGCCGAGGGGCTCGCTCTTCGCGCCGGTGTGGTCGGTGATGACGAGTCCGGCCCAGCCGGAGACGCGCTCCGCGGTGTTCCAGCCCTGCTGCTTCGCCTGCTCGAGGTTGGCGACGTCGCCGTACTGCACGTTGATCTGGCCGCTGAGCATCGCGTTGTGTCGGGCGGTGGCGTCGGTGATCGGGTAGATCGCGAGCTCGGAGAACGGATAGGTCTCGGCATCCCAGTAGTCGGCGGTCTTGGTGAAGTGGTACTCCGCACCGGCGACGCTCGTGGCGCTGTCGAGGACGTACGGGCCGGAGCCGATCGGCTCGCTGCCGAGTGTTCCCGCCTCGATGGCCGCGGGCGAGGCCACGTAGCTGCGGCCGAGGCCCATGAAGTAGAGGATCGTGTCATCGCGCTGTGTGAGCACGATGCGCACGGTGTCGTCGTCGACCTTCTCGAACGAGGCGACGTTGACGTAGGCCTCCCCGGAGCGCGCTCCCGCCTTCAGGTACTCGAGGCTGGTGATGACGGCGTCGACGTCGACCGGGGTGCCGTCGCTGAACACGGCGTCGGTGCGGATGTCGAGGTCGATGCTCAGGTCGTCGTCGGCGACCGTCCAGTCTGTGGCCAGCGACGGGATCGGTTCGCCGTCGGCGTCGAGGGCGATCAGGGCGTCGTAGACCGCGGAGAGGTACGGACCGTCGAAGCCGATGTCGGCGAGGGAGGGATCCCACGACGTGATGTCGAGGAAGTTGCCGATGTTCAGGGCGTTGGGGCCTTCGGCAGCGCTGCCGTCGGACGGGGAGGGCGTTGCGCCGCCGCTGCAGCTGGTGAGCGCGAGGGTCGCGGCCACGGCTGCGGCGAGCGCGAGGGGCATTCGTTTCATGGTTCCTTCTCTCGGGTGCAAGGGTGGTGAAGAAGGCTCGGAGTGCCGCTGGCCGGTAGCCGGATCCGGCGTCACCTCGATGTGTCGCGCTGGTTAGTCTACAGGTGTGGAAAAAGAGCGCAAGGGTGATTCTTGCCACGGATGCCCCACCCCATGCCCGGGGGCGCACCGGGCTTGTCCGAGCGCGCAGGCATAGCGGCAGATCGGCACCCCGTTCAGCCGACGCCCGCCTCAGTCAGCGCCCCTCTCAGGCAGCGCCCCTCTCTGGCAGCACCACCCTCAGGCAGCGCCCCTCTCTGGCAGCGCCCCTCTCTGGCAGCACCACCCTCAGGCAGCACCACCCTCAGGCAGCACCACCCTCAGGCAGCA
>NZ_LSJW01000238.1:0-292 GCF_001557335.1 Microbacterium sp. CCH5-D1 | reverse complement strand
TGGGCACCGCCGTAGAGGTCGTGATCGGCCTGCTGGCGGCCGCGGAGCGCGCCCCGCTCTCGCACGAGGGATTCGGGCTGTGCGCGCGCCTGTGGGTCACTGCGGGCCTGCCGGACAACGACGGGTTCAGCACCAAGTTGGAGCACATCGAGGCGCTGCACTCCTCCCGCATCGACGCCGAGGAAGCCGACGCCCGCCGCGCGTGCCGAGACGACGCCCGCAAGCTCGGCCGCATCGAGTGTGACGGCTGGCACCACGGCCAGCAGGTGCCCTGCACCTACGCCGCATGACG
>NZ_LSJW01000237.1:0-9798 GCF_001557335.1 Microbacterium sp. CCH5-D1 | reverse complement strand
ACCCCCACTGGCTCTGCCCGCCACGCCTCCGCGCACCCCGCCGACAGCCCTTCGGGAACACCGTTGCCAGGGCGGCGAGGAGGAGGTATGGCGCGTCCTTCTCCTCGCCGTCCGGGCGTCAGGTCTCGTCGGGATGTCAGCTCTCGTGGGGGCGGCGTTGCAGTTCCGTGACGACGACGCCCGAGTCGTAGGCGACCGTCTGCACCGCATCGAACCGCTCGGGACGGAAAGAGCGCTCCCGGAAGAGCGGGATGCCCGCCCCGAAGAGCAGCGGCTGCCGCTTCAGCACGAGTCGATCGATCTCGTCTGCGAGGGTTGCCGCGAGTGCGCCGCCGCCGCACAGCCAGATCGCTGCTCCCTCCTCCTGCTTCAGGCGTCGCACCACCGACACCGGGTGCTCCGCTGTCACTTCGAGGTTCTCGCCGTCCGCTGTCCTCGTACTGCTGAACACGATCTGGCGGAGGTGTCGATAGGGACTCGACAGCCCGCCCACGGCGTAGGTGTTCCACCCCATGAGGACGGTGTCGAACATCTCGCGCCGCTGCGGAACCCCGAGGGCTTCGGCGGCGACGGTCGGCAGCGTGTCGGCGAAGCGGGCATTGGTGCCGTCCATGTGGTCGCCCTCGATGAGGAACGCGTCGAATTCACCGTTCGGACCGGCGATGTACCCGTCGAGGCTGACGGCGGCGTAGTACACGAGCTCTCGCATGGTTCTCCAATCACTACATCTGTAGCGGTTACAGTACAACAGGCGTAGTGATTGCGCTAGGGTTCCTTCCATGGGGAAGAACGACTCGCGACGACGGGCCATCGCGGATGCGGGACTCGCCGTGCTCGCACGCGAAGGATCACGGGGGCTCACGCACCGAGCCGTCGACGTCGCCGCTCAGGTCCCGATCGGCACGACGTCGAACTACTTCCGCAGCAGGGACGCCCTGATCGAAGGACTGGTCGAGCGGATCGGGGAGCGTCTCGCACCGAGCGCCGATGATCTCGAACGCCGGTCGAAGGCCGCCCCGGGACCCGCGCTCTTCGCCGACTACCTCCGCGACATCGTGCGACGCCTGACCGACGATCGGGACGTGACGCTCGCGCTGTTCGAGCTGCGGCTCGAGGGCGGTCGGCGGCCCGAGGTCGCAGCCGTCCTCGGTGCGTGGCAGCGCGCCGGGTTCGACGCCGACGTGGCTTTCAACACCGCGGCGGGACTCCCGGGAGGACGCCGCGAGATCGCCCTGTTCCACTATGCGATCGATGGACTCCTGCTCGACAGGCTCACGACGCCCATCGATCAGGAGACCTCCACCGACGACGTCATCGACGACCTGGTCGCCGGGCTCATCCGCTGACCCGGCGGGGTGTTCCCTCGGGGGCGCGCTGCTCGTACACTGAGGCAACGCACGCTCTCGACGATCGGAGACCGCTGTGTCTGCGCCGTGGCAGGTATCCCGCGAGTCGCTTCCCCCGACATCGCGACTCCTCATCGAGCGTGCGCACGAGGAGCTGCTCGCCGGGAACCTCGAAGACCGGCGTCTTCAGGAGGTGCGGCCACTCGTCCGGGAGTCGTGGGAGCGGGCATGGCGCAGTCGCGTCGGCCCCGAGGGCGCTCCTCCTCTCGATCTCGTGAGCGACGAGCTGGACGCCTATCGGCTGGCGCATCCGCTCGCCTCCGTCATGGACATGATCCGTGCCCTCCTGCTGCCCGGGGAGGCCCAGGATGCCGGCGTCGTCATCGCCGTCGGCGACCAGGCGGGCCGTCTGCTGTGGATCGAGGGCGACAGGCAGCTGCGGTCGCTCACCGACGACATGGGCTTCGTCGCGGGAGCGAACTGGTCGGAGGATGCCGTCGGCACCAGCGCACCCGGAACCGCTCTGGTGCTCGGACAGTCCGTGCAGATCCGCGGCGCGGAGCACTACAACCGTCTCGTGCACCCCTGGTCCTGCACCGCGGCTCCCGTCCGCGACCCGGAGACGCACCGCGTGCTCGGGGTCATCGACATCACCGGGGGAGCGGAGGTCGTCTCGCTGCAGGCACGGCTGCTCGTGGATGCGACAGCCCGCGCCGTGGAGTCGGAGCTGATGGTGGCGCGTCTGCGGGCGCGCAGTGAGGCGCACCGGTCTCGTGCGTCGGCTGCGAAGTCCCGAGTGCCGGCAACGGCGCGGGCGACACTCCACGTGCTCGGACGCGATCGGGCCCGATTGGAGACGGAGTCGGACCACGAAGAGTCCGTGATCGAGCTCAGCGCCCGTCATGCCGCGATCCTGCTGATGCTCGGCGTGCACCGACAGGGACTCTCGGCCGAGCGCCTGTGCGAGCTCGTGTACGGACCGGGCGTCTCGCCCGACACGCTCCGCCCCGAGATGGTCCGGCTGCGGAAGGTGCTCGAGCGCACGGCTCCCGACCTCGTGCCGGAGTCGCGACCGTACCGCCTTCCCGTCACCCTCGACACCGATGCGCACGACGTTCTGTCGCTGCTGGACCGAGGTGCCCACAGGGTGGCGCTCACCGCCTACCGAGGACCGGTGCTGCCCGAGTCGACGTCGCCGGGTGTGGAGGAATTCCGCGAGTCGGTGCGCGCGGCGCTGCGGGAGGCGATGCTGTCCGAGGCGAGTCTCGACGTGCTGCTCTCCTATGCGGAGATCCCCGAGGGCCAGGGTGACGCCGAAGCCCTCCGCCTCGCGCTGGAGATGCTCCCCGCCCGGTCGCCGAAGCGCGCGGGACTGGTCGCGCGGATCGAGCGTCTCGAGGCCTGAGCCTCTGCAACCGGTCGCAACGTTGCGCATCGGGTCGCAACGTCGGTCGACCTAGCTTCGGGGAAGAGCCGCAGCACCGAAGCGCGGCGCACCCGTCGAAGGAGACCCCCATGACCATCGTCGAAGAAGACGTGTCCGTCGCCCCATCGTCCACCGCATACGCCGCCCCCGGGCAGCCCGGAGCCGTCGCGAACTATCGGGCGCGCTACGGCCACTACATCGGTGGCGAGTTCGTGGAACCCGTCAAGGGCCAGTACTTCGAGAACGTCAGCCCCGTCAACGGCAAGCCCTTCACCGAGGTCGGGCGCGGCACCAGCGAAGACATCGACCGGGCGGTCGAGGTCGCCTGGCAGGCATTCGCCGGCTGGGGCAAGACGAGCCCAGCCGAGCGGTCGGTGATCCTCAACCGCATCGCCGACCGCATCGAGCAGCACCTGGAGGAGATCGCGGTCGCCGAGACGTGGGAGAACGGCAAGCCCGTGCGGGAGACGCTCGCGGCCGACATCCCTCTCGCGGTCGATCACTTCCGCTACTTCGCCGGAGTGCTTCGGGCTCAGGAGGGCGGCATCAGCCAGCTCGACGAGAACACCGTGGCGTACCACTTCCATGAGCCGCTCGGCGTGGTCGGACAGATCATCCCGTGGAACTTCCCGATCCTGATGGCGGTGTGGAAGCTGGCGCCCGCGCTCGCCGCAGGCAACTGCGTGGTGATCAAGCCGGCCGAACAGACCCCGGCCTCACTGCTGTTCCTGTTCGACATCATCGGCGACCTTCTGCCCGCCGGCGTCGTCAACATCGTCAACGGGTTCGGCATCGAGGCGGGCGCTCCGCTCGCGCAGCACAAGCGCATCCGCAAGGTCGCCTTCACCGGAGAGACGACGACCGGGCGACTGATCATGCAGTACGCATCGCAGAACCTCATCCCGGTGACGCTCGAACTCGGAGGCAAGAGCCCGAACGTGTTCTTCGAAGATGTCGCCCGCTCGACGAAAGACCCGTTCTACGACAAGGCGCTCGAGGGGTTCACGATGTTCGCGCTCAATCAGGGCGAGGTGTGCACCTGCCCGTCTCGCGCCCTCATCCAGCGCTCGATCTACGACGGCTTCCTCGCCGACGGCCTGGAGCGGGTGGGCAAGGTCGTGCAGGGCAACCCGCTCGACCCCGCCACCATGATCGGAGCTCAGGCGTCGAACGACCAGCTGGAGAAGATCCTCAGCTACATCGACATCGGGAAGCAGGGCGGTGCGCGGCTGCTGACCGGTGGCGAGCGCGTCGACCTCGGCGGCGATCTCAGCGAGGGCTACTACGTGGCTCCGACCGTGTTCGAGGGCACGAACGACATGCGCATCTTCCAGGAGGAGATCTTCGGCCCGGTGCTGTCGGTCACCTCGTTCGACGGCTTCGACGACGCGATCTCGATCGCCAACGACACCCTGTACGGACTGGGCGCCGGGGTGTGGAGCCGCAGCGGCGACACGGCCTACCGCGCGGGACGGGCGATCGAGGCCGGACGGGTGTGGACCAACACGTATCACCAGTACCCGGCGCACGCGGCATTCGGCGGATACAAGCAGTCCGGCGTCGGACGGGAGAACCACAAGATGATGCTCGACCACTACCAGCAGACGAAGAACCTCCTGGTCTCGTACGCCGAAGGCCCGATGGGCTTCTTCTGAGTCACCTCTCCGGGCGGGCGCACGAGCGTCCGCCCGGACATATTCTCTGAAGGGAATGAACCGTGATCGGCGACGAGACCGTGGAACGCGTGGCCGTGACGGAAGCAGCGGCATCGCTCGTGCGCGACCTCACGGCCCAGCATGGACCCCTCATGTTCCACCAGTCCGGCGGCTGCTGCGACGGCTCATCACCCATGTGCTACCCGGTCGGCATGTTCATCACCGGGCAGGGCGACGTACTTCTCGGGGCGCTCGACGTCGGCCTGGACCGGCCCGTCGAGGTGTACATGTCGGAATCGCAGTTCGAGTACTGGAAGTACACGCACCTGACGATCGACGTCGTGCCCGGCCGCGGTGCGGGTTTCAGCGTCGAGGGCCCCACCGGCATGCGATTCCTGATCCGCTCCCGGATGCTCTGACCTACTCCGGTCGCGATATGACAGCCGAATCGGCGAATCCAGCTGTCATATCGCGACGGGAGCGGCACTCAGCGCGGCAGCCGCGGAACAGCGTCGACGAGCGCCCGCGTGTAGGGGTCCTGTGGAGCGTGCAGCACGTCGGACGTGGCGCCCTGCTCCACCACGCGGCCGTCCTTCAAGACCACCGTCCGGTCGCAGGCCGAGGCGATCGCGGTGAGGTCGTGCGACACCATCACGAGCGAGAGGCCGTTCTCGCGGCGCAGTCGATCGAGCAGTTCGAGCACCTGCACGCGAGTGGTCACATCGAGCGCGCTGACCGGTTCGTCGGCGAGCAGTACCCGGGGGCGGGAGACCACGGCTCGGGCGATCGCGATGCGCTGACGCTGGCCTCCCGAGAACTCGTGCGGGTAGCGGCGTGCGGTGTCGGCAGGAAGCCCGACCGCGTCGAGGGCCTCAGAGATGCGGCGCTGGGCATCCGCACCGGACGCCAGCCCCAGCGACCGCAGCGGTTCGCCGACGATGCGGTCGATGCGCTGTCGGGGGTCGAGCGAGGAGTACGGGTCCTGGAAGATCGGTTGCACGCTCGCGCGGAAGCGACGCATCTGGGCGCGGTCGCGCGGGTTCAGGGCGGTGCCCTCGAACAGCACCTGCCCGCCGAGCGGGGTGGCGAGCCCGAGCAGCAGTCGTAGGATCGTGGACTTTCCCGCACCCGACTCGCCGACCAGGCCGAGCGAGTCGCATTCATCGATGCTCAGAGAGACGTCGTCGAGCACGCGACGGGATCCGTAGGCGAAGCCGGCGCCGTGCAGTTCGAGGAGCGTCATCGTCCGCCCTCCTCGGCGTCGAGGAATGCGTCCAGAGCCCGGGCGCTGTCGACCAGCATCCGCGTGTACGGCTCGGCCGGCTCGTGCAGCACCTGCGCGACCGTACCCGATTCGACCACGAGGCCGTCGCGCAGCACGACGATGCGTTCGACCATGCGAGACATCACGGCCAGATCGTGGCTGATGAACAGCAGCGCCATGCCGCGCTCGTCGACGAGGCGTTCGAGCAGCGTGAGCACGCCGTCCTGCACGGTCACATCCAGCGCGGTGGTCGACTCGTCGGCGATGAGCAGCTGCGGGCGCGCGGCCAGGGCGATGGCGATGGCCACACGCTGACGCTGACCGCCGGAGAGCTCGTGCGGGTAGGAGCGGGCGATGCGGGTGTCGGTCAGGGCGACCTCGCCGAGCGCGGTGGCGACGGCCTTCGCGAGCTCACCGCCACGCAGCCCGAGATGGCGTCGCAGGGGCTCCGCGATCTGACGCCCCACCCGCATCAGCGGATCGAGCGCGGTGAGGGGCTCCTGGAACACGATCTGAGCGACGGGACCGCGCAGCGGTCGCAGCTCCGCATCCCGCGCGCCGACGACCTGGTGCCCGCCGAGCAGCACCGAGCCCGATGCGCTGAGGGCGTCAGGGAGCAGGCCGGTCACCGCGAGCGAGGTCAGCGACTTGCCCGAGCCGGACTCGCCGATCAGCCCCAGGCGCTCACCCGCCGCGAGGGAGAACGAGACATCGCGCACCAGCGGCCCGGAAGCAGCGCGGACTGTGAGGCCCGTGACGTCGAGAATACTCATCGACTCCTCCGGCGGGTCGGGTCGGCGAGGTCGCGCAGACCGTCGGCGAGGAAGTTCACACCGAGCACCAGCGCGATGATCGCGATACCGGGAGCGATGGCACCCACCGGGGCGACGAGGACGGTGCCCTGCGCTTCTTGCAGCATCCGTCCCCACGATGCGTTGGGCGGCGGGGCACCGAGGCCCAGGTACGACAGGCTCGCCTCGGCGAGCACCGCGGCGCCGAACTGCAGCGCGAGGCTCACGGCGAGGGTGGGGGCGATGTTCGGCAGCACGTGCTGGAACACGATGCCGAGCACCCCGGTACCGCTCGTGCGCGCGGCGGTGATGTACTGCTCCTGCAGCACGCGGCGCGCCAGGATGCGGGTGAGGCGGCCACGACCGCCGACATCGCGAGTCCGATCGCGAGCACCGCCGACCACAGCGACGCGCCCTGCACGGCGACGACCAGCATCGCGAGCAGCAGCACGGGGAAGGCGATCACGACGTCGAGTCCCGCCGAGAGCGTGTCGTCGACCCAGGGGCGGGCGAAGGCGGCGATCAGCCCGATGATCGTGCCGAGGAGTGCGGCGATCGCGACGGCACAGGTGCCGACGATGAGGGCGATGCGTGCGCCCCACATCAGCTGCGAGAACAGGTCGCGTCCGAGCCGGTCGGTGCCGAGCAGGTGCAGCGCGCTGGGCCCTTCGAGGCGGCCGCCACTGGTGTCGGCGAGCGGATAGGGCAGCCAGAACAGCGACACCAGAGCGATCAGCACGATGAGACCCGTGAGCACGATGCCGATCAGCAGCGTCGCCTTCGGACGTCGCCGCACGGGTACGGATGCGGTGACCAGCTGTTCGGCGACGCGGCTCATCGGTTCCCCGAGACGCTCGTGCGCAGGCGCGGATCGATCAGGCGCTGCACGATGTCGGCGGCGAACCCGACCAGCAGCACGAAGAGGGTGCTGACGACGAGGACACCCTGGATCACCTGGAAGTCATGCTGCTCGATGGCCGACAGCAGCAGGCTTCCGAGTCCGGGCAGCGTGAAGACGCTCTCGACGACCACCGCGCCCAGCAGGGTGGTCGACAGCTCGATGCCGAGCACCGCGACGACCGGCACCGCGCCGTTGCGCACGCCGTGACGCAGCAGCGCCTCGCCCATGCCGGAACCTCCGGCTCGGGCGGTGCGCAGGTAGTCGCTGCCGAGCACATCGAGGGTGGCCGAGCGCACGTAGCGGCTGAGGGATGCACTCATGACGATCACGATCGTGATCACCGGCAGCGCGAGTGAGCGCAACGCGTCGGCCGGGTCCTCCCAGTCCTTGCGGGGGAAGCCGCCGGAGGGCAGCACGCCCAGTCCGAGCGCGAACACCCAGACCAGCACCACGCCGACCCAGAACACCGGAACCGCGACGCCGAGCTGCGCGAACCCCGACAGCACGATGCCGTACCAGCGGTCGGACTTCACCGCGGCGGTGATGCCGATCACGAGCGAGACGAGCAGCGCGATCGCGAAGGCGATGAGCGTGAGCGGAAGGGTCACGGCAAGGCGATCGGCGATGTCCGGTCCGACCGGACGCGAGCTGAGGAAGGACTCGCCGAGATCGAAGCGCAGCAGTTGGCCCGCCCACGTCGTGAACTGCTGGAGCAGCGGCTGGTCGGAGCCGACCTGGGCTCGCGCGGCCGCGATCTGTTCGGGGGTCGCATTGACCGAGAGCAGGGCATTCGCAGGGTCACCGGGGAGCAGGCGCAGCAACACGAAGATCGCGATCATCGCGACGACGAGCGAGATCGCGAGGAACGCGAGGCGGCGCAGCAGATAGGCGAGCATGGCTTCTCAGGATGACGTGGGGGATGCCGACGCGCGGCATCCCCCACGCACGTCAGGACTTGACGATGTCGTAGGCGAAGAACTGCGAGTTCAGGCCGTTGACGGGGTAGCCGCTGAGGTCGCTGGAGGCGACCACGATCTGCGGGTACAGGTACAACCATACGCTCGCGGCATCAGCGGCGATCTTCTCGTTGACCTGCTTGAGCAGGGCGGTCTGCTCATCCGTCGTGGCTGCCTGCTCGGCGTCGGCGACCCACTTCTGCACGTCGGCGTCGTTGTAGCCCCAATAGAAGTCGGGGTTGCCGTACCAGACCACATCGCGGTCGTTCACGTGCTCCTGCAGCGTCGCCTGGAAGTCCTGCTCCTTGAAGACCTTCGTGTACCACTCGTCGGCGCTGATGGTGTTGATCTCGACCGTGATGCCGACCTCGGCGAGCTGCGACTGCAGGAACTCCGCGACGGCGGGGTGCGGGTCGTAGCTCGGGGTGTCGAGGGTGAAGGTGAAGCCGTCGGCGTAGCCCGCCTCGGCGAGGAGCTTCTTCGAGAGGTCGACGTCGTACGGGTTGACCTGTGTGAGGTCCTCGTACCAGGGGTCGGTGGGCGGCACCATCGATCCGATCAGCGTGCCGTAGTCGCCCCAGATCGACTCGAGGAGCTTCTTCGTGTCGATCGCGGAGTAGATGGCCTTGCGCACGAGAGTGTTGTCGAAGGGGGCGACGCGGTCGTTGAAGGCGAGCAGCTCCTTGGTCGTGGAGGTGCCCTCGCTGACGACGTAGTCGTCGGAGTCGAACTGCGTGAGCGAATCGGGGCTCTGCACGCTGGTGATGACGTCGATCTCGCCGGTGACGAGGGCGTTGTTCTCGGCCGTCGCGTCGGTGAAGTACGTGTAGACGACCTCCGCGTTCTTGGCCGGGTCGCCCCAGTAGTCGTCCCAGCGCTCGAGCGTGAGGGTCGAACCCTTCTTCCACTCGTCGAGCGTGTAGGGGCCGGTGCCGTCTTCGGTGCTCGTGATGTCGCCGGCCTCGTCGTTCACGATCCAGACGTAGCTGAGGTTGTACAGGAACGAGATCGATCGCTGCGAGAGCGTGAACACGACAGTCTTGTCATCGGGGGTCGTGATGTCGGAGATCGTCTTGAAGCTCGACTTGCGGGCGGAGACCGAGTCCTCGGCGGTGACGGCCTCGATGCTCGACTTCACGTCTGCGGAGGTGAGCGGGTCGCCGGAGTGGAAGGTCACGTCGTCGCGCAGCGTGATCGTGTACGTCAGGCCGTCGTCGGACACCTGGGCATCTTCGGCGAGGAGCGGCTCGACCTCGCCGTCGTCGGTCAGCCGGTACAGGCCTTCGTAGACGTTTCCGGTCAGCGCTTCGGTCACGCCCTGGCCGCCGCCCTGGGTGTTGCTGAGGTTGGTGGGCTCGTACAGCGAACCGATGAAGATCGTGGCGTCTTCGCTCGCGGTGCCGTCGTCGTTCGCGCCGGACGCGCAGCCGGCCACGAGGGCGAGCGTGGCGACGGCGCC